>NZ_LOVM01000084.1:0-1061 GCF_001523445.1 Burkholderia sp. ABCPW 11
GCCGTTTTCCTGGCCGCGTGCGGGAAAAAAGAATCGGCACCGCCGCCGCAAACGCCGGAAGTCGGCGTCGTCACCGTCCAGCCGCAAGCCGTGCCGGTCTTCACCGACCTGCCGGGCCGCACCAGTGCATTCCTCGTCGCGCAAGTGCGCGCGCGGGTCGACGGCATCGTGCTGCGCCGTGAATTCACCGAAGGCACCGACGTCAAGGCCGGCCAGCGCCTCTACAAGATCGATCCGGCGCCGTACATCGCCGCGCTGAACAGCGCGAAGGCGACGCTTGCGAAGGCGCAGGCGAACCTCGTCACGCAGAACGCGCTGGTCGCGCGCTACAAGGTGCTGGTCGCCGCGAATGCGGTCAGCAAGCAGGACTACGACAACGCGGTCGCCACGCAAGGGCAGGCCGCGGCGGACGTCGCGGCCGGCAAGGCGGCGGTCGACACCGCGCAGATCAACCTCGGCTATACGGATGTCGTGTCGCCGATCAGCGGCCGCGTCGGCATCTCGCAGGTGACGCCGGGCGCATACGTGCAGGCGAGCCAGGCGACGCTGATGTCGACGGTGCAGCAGCTCGACCCGGTGTACGTCGACCTCACGCAATCGAGCCTCGAAGGGCTGAAGCTGCGTCAGGACGTGCAGAGCGGGCGTCTGAAGACGAGCGGCCCGGGCGCGGCGAAGGTGACGCTGATCCTGGAAGACGGCAAGACCTACTCGGAGCCGGGCAAGCTGCAGTTCTCGGACGTGACGGTCGACCAGACCACGGGCTCGGTGACGATCCGCGCGGTCTTCCCGAACCCGGGCCGCGTGCTGCTGCCGGGGATGTTCGTGCGTGCACGGATCGAGGAAGGCGTGAACGAGAACGCGTTCCTGGTGCCGCAGATCGGCGTCACGCACGACCAGAAGGGCCAGGCGATCGCGATGGTGGTGAACGCGGCCAACAAGGTCGAGCCGCGTCCGCTGAAGATCACCGGCATGCAAGGGCAGAACTGGATCGTCGAAGGCGGTCTGCAGGCGGGCGATCACGTGATCGTGCAAGGCGTCGACAAGGTGCGCCCGGGCGCGAC
>NZ_LOVM01000085.1:0-34178 GCF_001523445.1 Burkholderia sp. ABCPW 11
TACGGGCTACACCCTTCGCGCCAATGCGCGCCAGCATGAAAAACCAACCACTGTCAGATTTAGTCTAGTCCACCGCAGATGAATCTCATCCGCGTCGGTGACGCCACCGATCACGGCGGCAAGGTTGAAACGGGGTCTAGCACAATGCGCTTCGACGGCCGCTTTGTCGCACGCAAAGGCGATCGCGTGTCGTGCCCCCAACATCCCGACGTGTCGCCAAACCTCATCGAGGAAGGCGACTCGTCGATGACCGATGATAGTGTTCCGATCGCACGGCACGGCCATTGCGCCACGTGTGGCTGCCACCTGATTTCGAGCCTAGTCTGAGCCTTGACCTTGCGACCTCATCTCCTAGATCGACTGAGTGTTGAAGTGGGCAGCGGCGTAGCGCGCACTGCAGTTCCACACTTCGACACCGTCGCGGGTAAAGGTAGCCTATCCAGCCGTGACGATCATCGCAGCGTGCGGGAACGCGTCGCCGTGCCCGTTTGCCCTAGCGGCAAAGACCGTCCGCTCACGACAAATCGCCAGGTAGTTTCCATCCGATAACGTCGGCTTCGTCGTGCTCAATGATTAACGCCGCTCATTGCTCGATCAAAACCGATCGCGATTCTTCGCGCTTGCAATCCATTGCGGAGCCTTGCCACGCCCGCTCCAGATCTTGTCGCCTTTCGGATCGCGATACTTCGGCGCGACCGGCGCACGCTCGCCTGATGCCACGGCACGACGTCGTCCGAAAAGTTGCTCGGCCGTGATGCCGTATTCGGCAAGAACCTCGCTAATTGCATGCAGAACGCGTTGCTGGGGATTTGGAAGCCGCATATTCACGAAGAACCAGCCCTATTACTAGGGTGAACGTAGACGGAAGGCAGAGAAACGCAAGCGCATCGGGCGCGGAGCGCGACCACGGCGAGAAAACACACGATGCGTGGTCATGCTGAGGATGTACACTTTTCCCGAGAAGCCTTGCCTGGCGTGCGTGACGACTGCTGATGCATATTTCCACGACGACGCGAAAGCACCGTCTAACGATCGCTCCCCGCACATATCAGGTCGCCGCTGATCGGCTCCGAACGAAATGATGCTCCACCCGCGCCCGGAGCACCCCCTCCAGCGCGGCAAGCCGCTCACGCAGCCGCACCGCTTGCCCTTCCGTCATCTCACCGAGCACGATCTTTTGTTCGAGAACGTCGCCACAGCGGGTGATGGCCCAACGATCGACCGTAGCCGTTTCACCTTCGAGCACGGCCTCCGCGGTCGAAACGATGCCCGGAAGCCGTCTCGAAACGAGATGAACCGTATGCGTCAACGTGAAACCGGGAAGGAAGTGCGACCAGTCTTCACAGACGGTCGGGCGGGAAGCGGAGGAAACTTGGCTCATGGTTGCTCCGGATGAATGGTGATCGAACCGGTGCCAGCCATGCTGCTCCCGCTTCGTTGCCGTCAATCGGCCGCATCGCCTCGAGGGCGTCCACCTTGCCCGGGAGGGCAGGTTGGCGTCGGATAACCCGACTCTGGATGCTTGAATTCTCACGTTCGTCATTCCGAACGTGGGTTCATTATATCGAAAAATCGACGTCGAACAAGGGGGCGGTGAAAAGTGACACGTCAGCGTGACACGCGCACTCCTCCGCACCCGTCACCAAGGTAACCCACGGACCCGCGCGGCTTGCATGAGGGGTCGAAATCCCTTGATGCCAACTAAAACCAGACACTGAACCGCGTCCCCGTTGCCAGCACATCGACCGTCAACTTCCATCGATGGGCCTCGGCGATCTCCTTGCAGATCGCCAGCCCGAGCCCAGCGCCGTCATACCGCGAATCCGGCGCCCGCCAGTATCGGTCGAAAAGCAGCGGAAGATGCTCCCGCCGAATGCCCGGCCCTTCATCGTCGACATGAATCGCCGTCTCGAGAACGGTCAGCACGACGACGCCATCCAACGGCGACGCATTGATCGCATTCTCGACAAGGTTCTTGAGCAGGATGAAAAGCGCCCCGCCGTCCGCCCGTATGCGTGACGCGGAATCGCGCGCTTCGATATGGAGCTTTACCCGCTTCGCATCGGCCTTGCCGGCCAGCAAGCTCACGACGTCGCGCGCGACCTCGTCGCCGTTCACGTCGTCGAAGCTGAAGTTCTGCGCTTCGCTGACTTCGGCCAGATGCAGCAGTTGCTTGACCTGCCGGGCCATCAAGTCGATCTCGCGAAGCAGCAGCGCTTTCTGGCTGATGTCGGGCTGCAGCTCGATCTGCCCTCTGACCAGCGTGAGCGGTGTCTGCAACTCGTGCGCGGCGTCGGCCAGAAACTGCTGCTGAACGGCGAAGCCATTCTCAAGCCGGCTCAGCGCGTCGTTGAACGCATCGATCAGCGGCTTGATCTCGCTGGGAATACCGGCCGAAGACAGCCGTGTTTTCAGATTGCGCGGCTCGATTTCCCGCGCGGCACGCGATACTTCCCGCAACGGCTTCAGCACGTGACTGATCGTCAACGGCAGCGTCAGCCCGAAAATGACGGTCGCGATGGCGAGCACATACGCGACGGTCTTCGGTATCGGATCGATCCTCGTCATGACGAGCGCATCGACGAGTTGCCTGCTTTGCGCCATCTGCACGTAATGGACGACGCTACCGTTCGATGCGCGCTGCGTCGCGACCGCGTACGCCTTGCCGTCGATCGTGACGGGCAATACCTTGCCGGCCGCCGTCGCGAGATCCTCCGTCAGCCACGGCCGATCGCCGTTCGACGGCGTCGACGCCAGCAACACCTTCCCCGTCGCATCGAGCACGCGGTACATCGCGTCGGTTGGCAAGAGCCGGAACATCGCCGCCGGATGCTCGCCCAATCGCACCGATACCGGCCGCCCGGCCGCGTCGAAGCGCATTCCGGCCTCGATATGACGGATGCTCTCCATCTGCTGGCGCCGCCCGAGAAATTCCGGATATCGAGCGAGAAAATACATGGAAAGCGCGGACAGCAGCGCCAGGCTGACGGCGAACGCGACGACGTTGGTCACCCATAGGCGCGTCGACAGGCGCAGGATCCAATGACGGAACATCGCGGTTTTCCTGCGGGAGGCGGCAATCTGGGACACGCGGCGAAGCATCGTCACGCGTCGCGCAGCGCGAAGCCGGCGCCGCGGATATTGGTGAGCCGCGTCGTTGCGCCGATCGCCGTCAGTTTCTTGCGCAAGCGGTGCACGGTCACCTCGAGCGCGTTCGGCGTGACCGCCTCCGCGAACCCCCATGCGGCATGCTCGAGGTTCGAATGCCGGACGGTCCGGCCCGCGGCTTCGATCAGGCAGAGCATGATCTGCAGTTCGGCCGGCGCCAGCAGTACCGTCCGATCGCCACAGCGCATCGCGCGCTGGGGCGGGTCCACGGTCACGTCCGCGAACGACGCGACGAGGGCCGTGAGCAGCGCCGGGCGCCGCATCAGCGTGCGGACGCGGGCGACGAGCTCGCTCATTTCGAACGGCTTGGTCACATAATCGTCGGCCCCGCTTTCGAGTCCGTCGATGCGGTCATGCAACGCGTCGCGCGCCGTCAGCATCAGGCAAGGCATCATGCGCCCCGCCGCGCGCAGCGTCCGCAAGAACGCCAGGCCGTCTCCGTCGGGCAATCCTCGATCGACGATCAGCAGCGCGTAATCGGCCCGGTCGATACCGTAAGCGGCTTCGCGAGCATTGCCGAACCGGTCGGATTCGATCCCCGCCGCCGCCAGCGCCTGAGCCAGCAGCCCGGCCAGGCGCTCGTGATCCTCGACAATCGCCACCCTTGGCATACTCGCACTCACTTGAACCGATACATGTAGCCGATTCTGGCCTCGGGAACGAACCGTCTTCCGACGAGCGGACTGTCGGTGATGCCGTCGCCGAGTCGGGACACACCCACGTCCACGAAAACCGTCTGCTGCTTCGTCAGCCGGTAGTCGATACGGGTGCCGGCCGACACGTTCACGGCCGAACCCGCGCTGTATGCGGCGCGCCACGCACGTGCCTCGGATGGTCGCACGCCGTAATAGTAGTCGACGTATTTGTTGCTCAACCATTCCGCGCCGACATGTGGCGCGATCGAAAACGCGCCGAGCGCGAACGCCTTCTCGAAGCCGATCTTCGCGCGCTCGCCCTTGTTTCCGCCGAGCAGGAAACTGCCCGACAACGTGCCGAAGCGCGTGTTCCATGACAGTGCAGGGCCGTACCACAACGCGCCCTTGCGATTGTCCATGCCGTTCAGGATCGGTGCGTCCGAGCCCTTGTATCCGTCGAACAGCGAGAACTGGCCACGCAGCGCGAGATGGACGCCGCTCCAGCTGCCGATTTTCAGATCGACCGTGGTGCCGATGGCCTGCACCCATTTGTTGTCGAAGTAGACCAGCGGAAAAGGCAATACGCGGGTGCCGTCGCCGCTGTAGACCGACGGTTCGACGCCGACGCCGGCGCCCAATCCCCAATGCGTGACGTTCGTCGCGTGGTCGAGGATGGTCAGCCCCGAATGATCGGGATCGGGCGGGCTCATGGCGTCGTCCGCCCATGCGGAAGCGGATGACAGTGCGAATGAAGCGGCAATCAGCCATAACGGACGTGCGTGGCGGGCGGCAATTTTCACAATCGTTTTCCTGGAGTCGGCGGTCGAAACGGGGGCTACTGTAGGACCAGTCGACTTACCGCTCACTTACCGAAAAAATCGTCACGGGCGGAGCTTGCGAGGAATTCGGATGGTGGGAAATATCGATGCAAGGCGAGAGGCTCGATACGCGCGAGCCGGCATGCCGGCGCCGCCGCACTCGGTCGGCCCAGAAAGAAACAAATTTCCCCATTCAGCATATGGAGGAAATGTTATTCCACATCAAGCGGAATCCTCAGCCAACTTTGGATCCTTTTTCCCTTCTGTCCCCCGTATCATTTCCGTCACTACGCAATGAGCAAGAGAGACGGACATGAGCGAACCCATCCCGCTGCACTACCTCGACTACGCAGCCACGACCCCCGCCGACCCTGCCGTGATCGAGGCGATGACGGCCTGCCTCGGCTTCGACGGCATCTTCGGCAATCCCGCCTCCAGCTCGCACGCCGCCGGCCGGCAGGCGAAGGACAAGGTCGAGCACGCCCGTGCGCAGGTCGCCGCGCTGATCGGCGCGGACGCCGACGAGATCGTCTGGACGTCGGGCGCCACCGAATCGAACAACCTCGCGCTGAAGGGTTATGCGGAAAACGCGACCGGCAAGCGCCACCTGATCACGAGCCGCCTCGAGCACAAGGCCGTGCTCGACACGATGGCGAACCTGTCGAAGCGCGGCATGCAGGTCACTTTCCTGACGCCCGACGCCCACGGCGAAATCACCGCCAACGCGGTGGCGGCCGCGCTCGGCCCCGACACCGGCCTCGTGTCGCTGATGCTCGTGAACAACGAGATCGGCACGCTGACCGACATCGGTGCGATCGCCCGCATCGTGCACGCCGCCGGCGCGCTGCTCCACGTCGACGCCGCGCAGGCGCTCGGCAAGACACCGATCGACGTGCGCGCGCTCGGCATCGACATGATGTCGATGTCCGCCCACAAGGTGTACGGCCCCAAGGGGATCGGCGCGCTGTTCGTCCGCCGCGAAATCGCGAGCCGGATCGCGCCGCAGATTCACGGCGGCGGCCACGAGCGCGGGCTGCGTTCGGGCACACTCGCGACGCATCAGATCGTCGGCATGGGCGTCGCATGCGAACTCGCCGCCGAAAAACTCAACGGCGAAGCCGCGCGGATCGCTGCGCTCGGCGCGCGGCTCACCGACGCGCTGTTCGCGCTCGGCGACGTCACGCAGAACGCGGCCGCCGCCCGCCGCATCCCGCACACGCTGAGCCTGACGGTCGATGCGCCGGGCTTCTTCCCGTTCATGCTCGGCGAAGCGCTCGCCGTGTCGTCCACCTCCGCATGCAATTCGACCAGCGGCGCACCGTCCCACGTGCTGACCGCGATCGGCCTCGATGCGGAAACGGCCGGGCGTACCGTGCGCATCAGCTTCGGGCGCTTCACGACGGAGCAGGACGTCGACTTCGCGATCGGCTGTTTCGAGCGGGCGATCGAGCAATGCCGGGCGGCCGCGGCGACCGGCTTCACCGCGTCGCGGCAGATCACGCCGGCCGACCTGAAGGCGATTCGCAATGCGGGCTTTCGTGCGGTGATCTGCAACCGGCCGGATGGCGAAGGCGTGGATCAGCCGTCGTTCGAGGAGATCGCTGCGGCCGCGCGCGAACTGGGAATGGACGCGCGCTACCTGCCGGTCGAGCGCGACCGCATCGGCGACGCGGAAGTCGACGCGTTCGGCGCACTGGTCGACACGCTGCCGAAGCCGGTGCTCGCGTATTGCCGCAGCGGCAGCCGCTCCGGCATGCTGTGGAATCGGCTGTCCGCTCGACGGGCGGCGTGAGCCACCCCCACCCTTACGCCTGATCGCCTGCGGTCGCGCATGAAGCCGATGCTTCGCTGCGTGGCCGCCTGGCGGTGCCGGTCACGACCGCATCAGGTCCGTTCATCGCCGTTCACCGGCGTATAGATCGCCAGCTTCAGCGCGGGATCGTCGTTCGCCTGGAACGTCGCGTACTCGTAGCGCTGCGTGCCGCGTTGCGCATGTACGAGCACCTTCTCGCCCGACACGCCGCTGCGCACGTCATGCGCATCCCACCATTGCGCGAATTCGCTGCTGCCGGCGCGCAATCGCGCGACCAGTGCGACGAACGCCGGATCGCTCGCGTAGAGATCGTGGCTCGTGCGAAACAGCGCGATCATCCGCCGCGCCTCGTCGGCCCAGCTCGCGGCGAACAGCGCACGCGCGTGCGGCGTCTCGAACATGTAGACGAGGATGTTGCGATCGGCTTGCGCCAGCCGGTCGAAGCCGAGCACCTCGGCCGCGGCGGCATTCCACGCGAGGATGTCCCAGCGCCGGCCGGTCACGTAGGCAGGCTGCTGAAGGTGCGCGACGAGCCGCGCGAGGGTCGGCGGCACGCGCTCCGGCACGAACGCACGAGGGCCGTCGCGCCGTGCGAGCGTGCGCAGATGGAGGGCCTCGGCCTTGTCGAGCCGCAACGCGCGCGCCAGCGCGTCGAGCGTCGCCTCCGACGGGTTGACGTCGCGCCCCTGCTCGAGCCGTACGTACCAGTCGACGCCGATGCCGGCCAGTTCCGCAACTTCCTCGCGCCTCAGGCCGGGCGTGCGCCGGCGCGGGCCGCCGTGCAGGCCGACGGCCTCCGGTCGCAGCTTCTTGCGCCGCGAGCGCAGGAAATCGCCGAACGGGGTTCGCGTGGTGACGGTCATCGGGTTCGCTCCGGGCAGGGTGGTATCGGCCCATCCTGGGCTCGCGCCGGGCCTTGTTGCAGATTCTAAGCCTGCCAGAATCGACGCATCCCCACCGTCAGGAAGCGTCATGAAAGCTGCGATTCTGAAGTCGTTCGGCAGGCCGCTCGCGATCGAAACGATGCCGGACCCCGTGCTCGGCACCGGCGAAGTCGTCGTGGACGTCGTCGCGACGCCGGTTCTGCCCTATGCGCGGGAAGTGTTCAGCGGCGAGCGCCGCTATCCGCTCGAGCTGCCGATCGTGCCCGGCTGCGGCGCGATCGGCCGAGTCCGGCAAACCGGCCCCGACGCGACGCAATTGCAGCCGGGCGACTGGGTATTCTGCGACCCGACCGTCCGCTCGCGCGACGACGCGCGAATGCCCGACATCGTGCTGCAGGGCTGGAGCACGCGCGGCGAAGGCGGCAAGCAGTTGCAGCGCTACTTTCACGACGGTCCGTTCGCCGAACGGCTACGCGTGCCGACCGAGAACGCGGTGCGCATCGGCGCGATCGCGTCGGCCGACGCCGCACGCTGGTGCGCGCTCAATACCCTGCTCGTGCCTTACGGCGGGCTGCTGGCATCCGACCTGCGTGCCGGCGAAATCGTGCTCGTCAGCGGCGCAACCGGCCATTTCGGCAGCGCCTGCGTCGCGGTGGCGCTGGCTATGGGCGCGCGCTGCGTGGTCGCGCCCGGCCGCAACGTGCGCGTGCTCGCGGATCTCGAACGCCGCTTCGGCGACCGCGTGCGCACAGTCGAGCTGACCGGCGACGAAACCGGAGACCGCATCCGCATGCAGCAGGCCGCGCCGGGGCTGATCGACTGCGTGATCGACCTGATGCCGCCGTCGGTGCCGGCGACGACGGTGCGGGCGGCCGTGATGGCGGTTCGCCCGTACGGGCGCGTGGTGCTGATGGGCGGCGTCGGCATGCTCGGCGGGGCCGGGCTCGAGCTGCCGTATCCGTGGATCATGCGCAACGACATCACGCTGCGCGGCAAATGGATGTACCCGACGCAAGCCGTGACGCTGGTGACCGGGCTCGTTCGCGGCGGGCTGCTCGACCTCGGACAGTTCGACGTGACGGCCTTCGCGCTCGACGACGCGAACGACGCGGTCGCGCATGCGGCGGAGCACGGTGGACCGTTCAGGATGACGGTGATCGCGCCTTAGCCACGCCGCCGACGATTCGGCGGCCGGTGCGCCCGACAAGCCGCACGGCCGCCGCCCCTGCCTGCTACGTCACTCGTCCTGCTGTTCCTGCTGCGCCTGCACCTGCCGCTGCCGGATGAACTGCCGTACGTCGCTCATCGTCACGCGGCCGGTGTGCTTCGCATCGATCTCGTCGAAGTGCTTCGACACGAAGCCGAGCCCGCTGCTCTGCGCCTGCGCCTTCGTCACGGCTGCGCCGTTGCTCAGCACGGTATTGCCGCCGAGCCTCGCGTCGACGCGCTGCTGCGCCTGCTGCTGCAAGGCCGCGCCGGTCGACGGCAACACCGGCGCCGCCCGCGTGGCAGGAAAGAACGGACCGTCGACACCGCGCCCGCCGTGCGGCAGCTTCACCGGCGCCACCGCCTGCGGCGGCAACGCGTAGGCACTGCTCATCACGGCACCGAGCACGATCAACGGGGACATACGCCGCATCAATTGGATTAGGGACATGATCGCTCGCATTCAATGGATGAATAGAGGGTTCCGCCGACAAGGCGTGCGTCGCTCAGGGGGCGGCCGCCAGTGTCGTCGCGGCCGTCGCGCCCGGGACGCTGCCGGTCGGCACGCTGGGCGGATTTTCGTCCGGCCACGGCGGCGGCAGCATGCGCAGCGTCAGCGCCGTCGGAATCCGCGCGCCCTTGTAGAACGTCTGCAGATCCCGCTTCATCAGCGGACGAGCGACGTCGTCAAGGTAAGTCATGTGGCCGCCCTGGAAGAAGTTCACCTGCAGCTTCGGATTCAGGCCCTTCACCGTCTGCAGCCGCGCGAGTTGCTTCTCCGTGTTGAAGAACGGCGTCGCGAGATCGTGGTAGCCGTTCTCCGCGAGCACGCGAAGCTTCGGGTTGAGCTGCAGCGCACCGAGCAGATCGGGGATCGTGTCGGGCATCGGCTGGCCGTCGTGCGAGAAGTCCCAGACGCCGATGATGTTGTCGTTCAGCGGCAGGTACGTCGCGTTCGGAGCCGTGTAGCCGAGATAGTCCGGCATTTGCGTCGCCAGCGCGTTCGTGAACGGCTGCGAGATCAGGATGTCGGACGGATCGCCGTCGGTCTGCAGCCGCGGGTCGGAGTTCGGCAACGACACGCGCCCGTCGTACCGGCCGATCGTCGTGCCGGGCAACAGGCTCGTGCCGAACGGATTCGCGTTGAAGTAGCCGCGCAGCGCCTGCTGCGTGAGGCTCGACGGGATCGACCACAGCCTGAGCGTCGCATCGCTCGGGAACACCGGCGTGCCGAGCGCATCCGGAATGCCGAGCTGGCTCAACACCCACGATTGCGAGTACTTCTGCAGCTGGCTGTAGATCAGCGTCGTGAACAATTCCGTCTGCAGTGCGTACAGATCCTGGTTCACCGGCGCCGGCGAGACCTGGTTGAAGTACGCCGCGACCGCCGCGTAGCCGGGCAGATAGCCGGCCACCGTGTCGGTGTCGAGCAGCAGCCCTTCGGTCGACTGCGTGATCGCCACCGCTTCCACCGCATCCGCGAAGTAGTTCAGGATCGACGACTGCAGCACGATGCCCGTCAGGTGCACGCCGGCCGATTCGAGCGCGAGCGCGAGCATGTCGGTGCGCGGCGTGCCGTACGATTCGCCGTACAGGTAGATCGGCGACGTGCCGCGGCCGTTGACGTTCAGGTAGCGCTGGATGAAGTCGCGCATGATGTTCACGTCCGCGTCGGAACCCCAGTACTTCTGGTTGGTGTTCGGCAACACGGCTTCCGACAGCCCGGTGCCGGGCGGGTCGATGAACACGAGGTCGGTGGTGTCGATCAGGCTCTCCGCATTGTCGACGAGCGGATAGTTCGGCCAGTTGTCGCCGAACAGCGGATCGGGCGTGGCCACGCGGGTCGGCGCGAACGAGCCGAGCCGCAGCCAGATCGACGACGAGCCGGGCCCGCCGTTATAGACGAACGTGACCGGGCGCGGCTTGCCGTTCGTGCTGGGCGCCGTGTACGCGACATACGACATCGACGCTTCCGCGTTGCCGTTCGCGTCCTGCGCGGTCAGGTGGCCGGTGGTCGTCGTGTAGTCGATCGTCTTGCCGCCGCCCTTCCACTGGTAATGCATGACGGCCGCTTTCTCGGCCACCTGCGACGGCGCGAGGCCGTCGGTCGCGTTCATCGAATACGCGACCGGGTCGACGTACGGCTGGTTGGCCGCCGGCGCCTGGGTGCCGGCCGCCTGCGCGCTGGCCTGCTGGCTCGCGGTGGCCTGTGCGAGGCTCGGCGCGCCGACGGACGACGAATCGTCGCCGCCGCATGCCGCGAGCGCCAGTGTCATGACGGTCAATGCGCCTAGCCCGCCCAGCCGGCCGCGACGACCGCGGCGGCTACCGGTACTGCTCCTGTCTGGTTTCATCTCTGCCCTTTGATTTCGGATACCGCGTCACAAAGGCCGCCGACGCCCGCGAAACGCGCAGGCTTGCCCGCCACTCGCGTTGCACGGTCGGCAATCGGCGGTTGGATGGGACTTCTAAGAGACTGAACTTGATACAGACACAGCAAACTGCCGGCGAGAATGATGCCAGGACGCGCCCCCTGCAGTTTGGACCACTTTTGTATTACTGAAATTTACGACATGACAAAAATAGGCGGTGCTGCGCCGCGTTGTCAAAGATCATTCGGATATTAAAAATCCCGCAATGATGCGAAGGGCGGACAGTGTCTGGAATTTGAAAGAAAACGGGATTATTCATGCAAGGTGCGCTTCATCGGCAATGCCGCGCCGAATATTTTACTTTTCCCGCACAACGTAGAAGCCTTTCCCGTATTGGCGCAGCGCATTCAAAGCCTTCGGATCGACAGAACCATTCTTTCATTTTTATTATCACCGGATCGATCGGGACGGTGCAGCGACATGCGCACGTCATTCGATAATTCGATTCGCCTCAATCGCGCTTCAATTGCAGAAACGATGTGCACTGCGTCATCCAT
This sequence comes from Burkholderia sp. ABCPW 11, assembly GCF_001523445.1. Lineage (NCBI taxonomy): Bacteria > Pseudomonadati > Pseudomonadota > Betaproteobacteria > Burkholderiales > Burkholderiaceae > Burkholderia > Burkholderia sp. ABCPW 11. The sequence continues at coordinate 11,454 of NZ_LOVM01000085.1, forward strand.
AAAATACCGGTTCGATTGATTTTTCGCGGCATTATTTACCCGGTATTCGAACGGCTTTCCCGGACAGGCGCGGCGCACGGCATTGCCGCGCGTCGCGCCTGTCGCGAGAACTCAAACCACCATTACTTCCCGCCGCCCGGCAACGCGATATCGATCAGCACCGGATCGTGATCCGACGAGCGATATGCATCCGGCGCGTAGAACGTCTTCTGCTGCTCGGCCGACTTGTACGCGAGCGTGTACTGCAGCGCGACCGGCTCGTCCGCGTTGATGTGCCATTCGTGCACGGCCTTCACGTGCGACGCGAGCGGCAGCGTCGCGAGCGCGTGGTCGAGATAGCCGGCTTCGCCGTTGTACACGTAGCTGTACGCGTTCGCGCCGATCCAGCGCGCGACGAGGTTGCGGTAACCGCGCGATTCGAGCGTGCGGATCGGATCTTCGTACGTATAGCTGTTGAAGTCGCCGATCAGCAGCACGCCCTGGCTCTGGACGCCCGTCGGGTTGCCGGCCAGCCAGTCGGCGACTTTCGCCGCCGCGCGCGTGCGCGTCGGGTTCCAGCAGCCCTGGCCATCGCCCTGGTCGAGATCGTCGTTCGCGGCGTCCGGGCAGTTCTTCGACTTCAGGTGGTTCACGGCCACCGTCAGCGCCTGCTTGTTGCCGCCGATCAGCCGGAACGACTGTGCGAGCGGCTGACGGTTCTTGTCGTCGATCGCGAGCGTCGCCGCGCGGCCGACCGGCTCGACCTTGCGGCTGTCGTAGATCATCGCGACCGCGATCGCGTCGCCGCCGAGCCGCGACGTGCCCGGATCGACCACGCGCCAGTGGTTGCCGAGCTTCGCCGCGAGCTGGCGCACCGCGCTCAGTTCGCCGTAACCGTTGTTCTGGATTTCCATCAGGCCGATCACGTCGGCGTCGATCGCCTTCAGCGCGCTGACGATCTTCGCTTCCTGGCGCTGGAACTCCTGGAAGGTCTTCGCGCCGCGATTGTTCGGATCGTCGAAGCCGCCGCCGAGACCGTTGCCGTTGAAGTAGTTCAGCACGTTGAACGACGCGACGCGCAGGTTCGATTTCGGATCGCGCGCCGGTGCGTTCGTGCGCGGGTTCGCACGTGCGTCGAACGCCGGCACGGCCGCGCCGGGCAGCGGCTGCACGCGCCATGCGCCGTAACGCACTTCGAGCACGCCTTCGACGTCGCGCACGGTGTAGCCCGCGCGCAGCGTGTTCGCGGCCGACAGGCCCGGCGCCGGGTACGGCACGGTCGCGGGATTCTGCTTGTTCGAGCCGTCGTCGAGGATCAGGCGGTTGCGCGCGTTCGCGTCGATCTGCGTCTGCGCCTGCGCGGGCGGCACGACGCTCGTCGGCGTGCGCAGGCGGCCGTTGCTGAGCATCACGCTGCCGTAACGGCCGAGTTCGTAGTTGTCGGTGACGCTCAGCGTCTGCGGCAGGCGCACGAGCATTCCTTCGTACGCGGCGAACGCGTTCGGGCTGTCGACCGGCAGCGTGAGCGTCGCGGGCGTGACCGTCTGGCCGTTCGCGCACACCGCGATCGGGCCCGACAGCGTGAGCTGCGTCTGCCCGTACTTCTCCTCGATCTTGCCCGTCACGTGCACGAGATCGCCGGCCTTCGCGCGCGCTTTCGGCGCATAGACGAACAGGCCTTCGGACACACCCGGCTGGTTACGGCGCTGCGCATCGGCCTGCTGGACGAAGAAGCCGCCGAAGCCGTCCGTGCCGCCGAAATCGGCGGTGACGACGGCTTCGATCGACGCGTTCTGACCGGCGAGCGGCGACGGTGCGCCCAGCCCCTGGATCTCCGCGATCGGCGTCGTGCTGCCGCCGCAGTTCGGGCTGACGGGCGCGGCGGTCGCGGCGAATACCGGCGCGGCGAGCGTCGGGAGCAGCAATAGCGGGGCAAACAGGCGGATTGTCGAGCGCATGGCGGGAATCCCGGTTGTGAGGGTGACGAAAGCTTAGCGGCGCTCAATGACAGTTTCCGGTAATCGGGAGACAGGCCGATGTAATTGGCGTCATCGCGCCGCTTTCGCCCTGCGTCGTCCGGTCATGTCTCGACAATGCAGCCGATCTTCCGACGAAAACCCGCCGCGCTAGACCGTCCCCGGCAGCGCGCTCGACACGAGCACGGCCGCCGCCATCAGCACGCCGCCGAGCACGACCGCCTCGATCCGCAGCACCGCGCCGAACTGCTTCGACGCGCGTGCCGGCATCGCGGCGGCCGAGTCCTTCAACGCATCCAGCAGCTTCGGCATCCCGAAGAAGCGGTTGTGCCCGCCGAGCATCGCGGCAAGCAGCACGAGCGCGAGCTTCAGCAGCAGGATCTGCCCGTACGTCGATGCGAGCAGGTTGGCGGGCGTGGCGACGCCGCGCCAGCCGTTGTATGCGCCGGTCGCGAACAGCACGATCAACGCGCGGGTCGACGCATCGGACAGAGACTGCACGAACGCCGCGCCTGTCATGCGCTCGCTCGCCGGCATGCGGGCGAGCCGCGGCATCAGGCCGAACGCCGTCACGAGCACGAGCCCGACCCACGCGCTGATCGCCAGCAGATGCAGCCAGTCGACCCACACCGGCACGCTGAACAGCCCGGCGTCCACCGGATGGCCGCCATTGCTGCGCGCCAGCGCGACAGTGGCAAGCGCGGCCACCATCGCGAACGGAAACCGCGTGTCGTTCGCGCGCCCGACGAACGACAGCAGCACGACGACGAGCATGAACACCGTGCCGGCCAGCCACGCATGACCGAACCCGGTGCGCGCAAGCATCGAACACACCGCCGGCCCCGCGTCGAGCAGCGGCACTTCGCTCATCAGCGCGCAGTGCGCCCAGAACGCGGTGACGCTCGCGAGCAGCGATACGACGGATGCGATGCGCAGCGTCGCGACGAGCCGCCGGCCGACGTCGTGCTGCCATGCGGACGCGCCGCGCGCGAGCCAGCGGCGACCGAGCAGCGCACCGACGGCCACCGCGAACCCGGCGTTCTGGATCGCCACCGCCACGAGCCGCAACAGGCCGACGATGCCGTCGTTCATTCCTTCACCCGGAACGTATAGGTGCCCTTCGTGCGATGCGCATCGGCCGTCATCGCCGCCCACTGCACGGTGTACATGCCTGCTGCCAGCTTCGGCATCGCGACGGTCATCACGCGCGGGTTCGATGCATCGACCTTCGCCTTGTCCTGCGTGACGGCGTTGCCGCTCGCATCCGACACCTTCACCGAGCTGAACGCCGGTTCGAGGTCTTCGTTGAACGTGAGCCGCACCGTATCGGGCGCCGCGTCGACCGTGCTGCCGGCCGCCGGTGCGGCGCTTTCCAGCTTGCCGTGCGCCGACGCCGCGACCGGTGCGACCGCAAGGATGGCGGCAGCCGCGATGAAACCGGCCAGCCGCTTGCATGTCGAGATCGTCATGTTCGCGCTCCGCGTCACGGCTTCTTCAGTTCGACGACGGTCAGCGCGCCGTCCACGTCCTCGGCGACGAAGTCGACCGTATCGCCCGCCTTCACTTGCGACAGCATCGCCGGGTCCTTCACCTTGAATACCATCGTCATCGCGTCCATCCCGAGATTCTCCAGCGGGCCGTGCTTGATCGTCAGCTTGCCGGCCGCCGTGTCGACCTTGCGGATCTCGCCGTGCGACATGCGCGACGCCCCCGCAACGCCCTGCTTCGCGCCATCGCTCATGTCCATGCCGGCCATGTCGCCGGCGGCGTACGACGCAGCGGAGAACGCCAGCGCGCAACCCGTCGCCATCAAAACCAGTCCCTTCTTCATCGTGTCGACTCCCGTGTGAGTGAATGGAAACCGGCGGCCGCATCGGTGCGGCCGCCGCGTGCTGCTTCAACCGTCCGGCATTTCGCCGGTGTATTCGTATGCGACGGTGCCCTTCGGATGCCGGAACCAGCCCGGATCGCGATAGTCGTTGCGGTCGAGCCCGTGCCGCACCTTGAGCACCGTGAACATGCCGCCCATTTCCAGCGGCCCGAACGGGCCCGTGCCGGTCATCATCGGCAACGTGTTGTCGGGCAGCGGCATCTCCATGCCGCCCATCGCGCCGCCCGTGCTGCCCATCGCCATGTAGTCGGGCACGAGCTTGCCGATCCGCTTCGCGAGATCCTTCTGCGGTACGCCGATCAGGTTCGGCACCTGGTGGCCCATCGCATTCATCGTGTGGTGCGACTTGTGGCAATGGAACGCCCAGTCGCCCGAGCGATCGGCGGTGAACTCGATCGCGCGCATCTGGCCCACCGCGACATCGGCCGTCACTTCCGGCCAGCGCGCGGCCGGCGGAATCCAGCCGCCGTCGGTGCCCGCGACCTCGAAGCTGTAGCCGTGCAGGTGGATCGGGTGATTCGTCATCGTCAGGTTGCCGAAACGAATTCGCACGCGGTCGCCGGCGCGCACCGGCAGCGGATCGATGCCCGGGAACACGCGCGAGTTGAAGGTCCACATGTTGAAGTCGGTCATCTCGTTCACGCGTGGCGTGTAGCTACCCGGATCGATGTCGTACGCGGCGAGCAGGAACACGAAATCGCGATCGACCGGCATCGTGCCGCGGTCCTTCGGATGCACGATGAACATGCCCATCATCCCCATTGCCATCTGCACCATCTCGTCGGCGTGCGGGTGATACATGAACGTGCCGTGCGCTTCGAGCTGGAATTCGTAGACGAAGGTCTTGCCGGGCGGGATATGCGGCTGCGTCAGGCCGCCCACGCCGTCCATCCCGTTCGGCAGCCGCAGCCCGTGCCAGTGGATCGTCGTGTGCTCGGGCAACCGGTTGGTCACGAAGATGCGGACCTTGTCGCCTTCGACCGCCTCGATCGTCGGGCCCGGCGACTGCCCGTTGTAACCCCACAGGTTCGCGTTCATGCCGGGCGCCATCTCGCGCACGACGGGCTCGGCCGTCAGGTGGAATTCCTTCCAGCCGTTCTTCATCCGCCACGGCAGCGACCAGCCGTTCAGCGTCGCGACGGGCGTATACGGGCGGCCGTTGGGCGGCACGAGCGGCAGCTGCGTGCCGGTCTTCGCCATCGTCGGCGCTTCGGGCAGGGATGCGGCGCCGGCCTTGCCGACCATCGCCGCACCGAGCAGCGCGGCGCCCGAGCCGCTGAGAAATTGTCGACGGGACACCATGTCAATGACCTTCCGGATGCGGTTGCGTCGCGGGCGCCAACGGCGCCGCGGGCGTGGATGCCGGCTGCGGCGCAGCGTCGGCGGCTGGGGTGGATTCAGATGCCGAATGGGCGGAATGCGTCGCGCCCGGCGACGGCAACCGGCCGCCGACGGCCATCTGCAGATCGGTTTCGGCGAGCCAGTAGTCCTTCAGCGCGTCGATGTAGCCGTTGACCGCGCCGACCTGTTCGCGCGCATCGGCCAGCAGCTCGAATACGCTCGCGAGCATCCCGTTGTAGCGCAGCAGCAGTTCGTCGGAGATCGTCTTGCGCAGCGGCACGACTTCGTCGCGATAGTGCGTCGCGACGTCGTAGCTCGTCACGTACGCCGCGTACGATTCGCGTACTTCGGAGCGCGCATCGATGGCCGTTTTCGCGAGCCGGTTCGCCGACTGCATGTAGATGGCCTCGGCGCGCGCGACCTTGGCGCCGCCCCAGTCGAACAGCGGAATCTCAACGCCGATCTCGTAGCCGTGCTCGTGGCCCTTGCCGGTTTCGTAGTCGTTCACGTAGCCGAGCTCGACCGCATTGACGAAGCGCGTGGCCTTGCTCAGGCCGAGCGACGACGCGACACCCTGCGTCTGCAGCTTCGCCGCCTGGATGTCGAGGCGGTTGCTCATCGCGAAACGTTCGAGATCGTGCAGGTCCGGGCGCGCCTTCGGCACATCCGGCAAGCGCTCGGGCAGCGCGTACCGCGCGCGTTCGCCCCACAGCCCCATCGCACGCGTGAGCTTCTCGCGTGCGGCGACGGCCCGCTGGCGCGCCTTCGCGTGCTGCGCGACCGCATCGGCATGAAACGCCTGTTCGCGGGCGTAGTCGAGCCGGCTGAAGTTGCCGGCCTGCCGCATGCGCAACGCCAGTTCGGCGGCCGCGCTCGCGGCGTCGCGCACCTGCTGCGCATAGTTCGCGGCCTGCTCGGCGGCGACGGCCTCGACATACGCGCGGCGCGCCTCGGCCGCGACCTTCAGCATCGCATCGGCCGTTTCCAGCTTTGTCTGCTCGAAACGGCGGCGCTCGATCTTCGTTGCAAGCGGCATCGTCAGCAGCGCGAACACGTTCGCCGAGAACGTGCGGCCGAGCGTGAGCTCGCCGTCGCCGGCACGCGTGCGGCTGAATGCGAAGCGCGGGTTCGGCAGCCGGCCCGCCTGCACGAGATCGGCCTCCGACAGCCCAAGCTCCGCGTACGACGCCTGCAAGCCTCGGTTGTTCAGCAGCGCGACCTGCACCGCGTCGTCGATCGACAGCGGCTTGCCGAGCAGTTCCTTCGTCCGCCGGTCGACGGCTTCGCGGTCGGCGTCGGTCCTGACCACCACCGCGTCCTTGCCGATGCGTTCCGATGCGGCGGACGACACGGCGTCGAACCCGCCGTCCTTCGAAAACGTCGTGCAGCCCGCGAGGAACGCCAGCGCGACTGCGGCCACACCGATCCTCGGCGATATCGCGAACGTCGTCATCGCGCGGCCCCTCCGTGCGTCGAATGGGCGGCGCCGTGGCCGGCCGCGCCGCCGGTCGTGCGTGCTTTCGCGGGCCGCTCCGTCACGTCCCGGTTCAGTTGCTGCCAGCCCGGGCCTGCGTCGTCCCGATACGGCCGGTAGCCGTCGAACGCGGACGTCACGGTGACGTCCGGCACCGACGCGGCGGCGTCCGCCGGATCGGGCAACGGGGTTTGCGCGGGCGCGAGCGTCGGCACGAGGGCCGCCGCGCCCAATAGCGCCGCAATGATCAATCGCATGAACATGTCTCGTCGTAAGTCGTCCGGCGCGCCCGATACGGCGCCCGGTGCACATGGCGGATCGCGGCGCGTCGGCCGCGGGCAGGGACTAGGCGGGCATCCGGCGCGGCGGCCGGTCGATGCCGCCGGTCAGGAACGACACGCCCCCGGCCGAAGGCGGCGGCGCGACGATCGTGACGCCGACGCTCGCCGGGGCGGGCACCGCGAGCGCCCCCGACATGCCCGTGCCGAAGCAGCAGGACACGCACGCGGCACACGACGGCGCGTGCCGCGCGTGGTCGTCGCGATCGCGATGACCGTCCTGCGCGGCCGGCATCGCGTGCGACGCGTTGTCCCCATGCCGCGCAGCGGCGCCCGAGCACGGCATCGAAACGGCCGCGAACGACTGGATCGGCAGGCTCAGCGCGAGCAATACGACGACGAGGAAGGTGCGCCAGTACGACATGGAGGCGAAATCGGGCAGACAGCGATCGTTCGGGCCGTCGCGGCGCCGTGACGGCGCGCGCCGGGGACAAGACGACCGCAGCTTATCGCCGCCACGGTGACGACGGCATGGCCGAAACATGACCGGCTTTTCATGACAATTCCGTCATCCGCCGGTCATCCTTCGCGCACGCGCGATGCCGTACGCTCCGGCGTTACACTGACCGGCTGGAATCACGGACAGCCTGCCCGACCATGCGGATACTGATAGTCGAAGACGAACCCAAGATGGCGTCATACCTCCGGAAGGGGTTGACGGAGGCGAGCTACACGGTCGACGTCGCGGAAAACGGCAAGGACGGGTTGTTTCTCGCCTTGCACGAGGATTTCGACCTCGTCGTGCTCGACGTGATGCTGCCGGAGCTGGACGGCTTCGAGGTCCTCAGGCGGCTGCGCGCGCAGAAGCAGACCCCCGTGCTGCTGCTCACGGCCCGCGAGGCGATCGAGGACAAGGTCGCCGGGCTCGAACTCGGCGCCGACGATTACCTGCTCAAGCCGTTCGCGTATGCCGAATTCCTGGCGCGCATCCGCTCGCTGCTGCGGCGCGCGCCGCGCAACGTGCGCGACGTCCTGCACGTCGCCGATCTCGAGATCGACCTGCTCAAGCGCCGCGTGCGGCGCGCCGACACCCGCATCGACCTGACCGCGCAGGAATTCGCGCTACTGCAACTGCTCGCGGAACGCGAAGGCGAGGTGCTGACGCGCACCTTCATCACGTCGCAGATCTGGGACATGAATTTCGACAGCGACACGAACGTCGTCGATGCGGCAATCAAGCGCCTGCGCGCGAAGGTCGACAATGCGTACGAGAAGAAACTGATCCACACGATTCGCGGCATGGGCTACGTGCTCGAGGATCGTTCGTGACCGCGCCCCCCGCGCCGTATTCGCTGCTGCGGCGCCTGACGCTCGCGTTCGCCGCCGTCGCGGCGCTCGTGTTCGCGCTGACCGGCGCGTATCTCTATCGTTCGCTGTCCGCCGAACTGACGCGGCGCGACGACATCGAGATCGCCGCCAAGCTCAACCAGTTCCTGCAACTCGCACGCGCCAGCGGCTCGACGGCCGCGCTGCGCGCCGATCCCGCCGTGTTCCATGACGTGCTGCTGTCGCATCCGGGCGTCTATCTCGGCATCTACGACGCGCAACGTCATCCGCTCGTCGAGCATTCCGACGAAGCCGGCAATACGCTCGCGTCGGTGATCGCTGCGCCGCATCCGGCTGGCAGCGCCGGCGGCCCGTTCACGTGCGCGCCGCCCGGCATCGGCACGTCGCGCTGCGTGCATGCACGCGAAACGCTGCCGTCCGGCGAAGCGATCCAGGTCGCGCTCGCGCGCACCGCAACCGACCGCCAGTCGCTACTCGAAAGCTATCGCGTCGACATCTGGCTCGCGGCGGCCGTCGGCGCGCTGCTGGTCGGCGCGCTCGGCTACGCGGTCGCGTCGCGCGGCCTGCGCCCGGTCGAAAGCCTCGGCCGGCAGACGTCGCGCATCGAGGCGCACAACCTGAACGCACGCCTCGACGCGCGCGGCGGCCCGGTCGAACTGCGCGAGCTCGCCACGTCGGTGAACCGGATGCTCGACCGCCTCGAACGCGCGTTCGTGCGACTGTCGCAATTCTCGTCCGATCTCGCGCACGACATGCGCACGCCGCTCGCGAACGTGATCAGCTCGTCGCAGATCACGCTATCGCGCGCCCGCACCGCCGACGAATACGAAGCGCTGATCGAATCGAACATCGAGGAATGCGAACGGCTGCAGCGGATGATCGAGAACATGCTGTTTCTCGCCCGTACCGACAATGCGCGGCAGCACCTGAAGACCGCCGAACTCGACGCGGGCGGCGAACTGCGCCGGCTCGCGTCGTACTTCCAGGCGTTGGCCGACGAGGCCGGCGTGCGCATCGACGTGCATGGCGAAGCGCCGGTCGTCGCGGACGCCACGCTGTTCCGGCGCGCGGTGAGCAACCTCGCGTCGAATGCGCTCGAACACGCGGAAGCTGCGTCGACGATCGAGCTGGCCGTGTCCGTACAAGGCGGTTACGCGGTCGTCGAAGTCACGAATCGCGGCGCCGCGATTCCGCCCGAACAGGTCGAGCGGATCTTCGAGCGCTTCTACCGGATCGATTCGTCGCGGCACGGCGCGGCGCGCAACGCGGGGCTCGGGCTCGCGATCGTGAAATCGATCATGGAGCTGCATCGCGGCAAGGTGGAGGTCGCGAGCCGCGACGGTCACACGACGTTCGCGCTCTACTTTCCGCGCGGCACGGACGGCTAGCCCGCGCCTCTCCGCGTTCGGCGCTAACGATCCTGCACCGCGCCGAACGACGTGCGAACACGCACGAGCAGCACGATGGTCGCCGCGCTGAACGCGGCGCCCGCGTAGAACGTGGCAGCGGCGCTGACCCGGTCCCACAGGACACCCGCGACGACGCTCGATACGAGCGTCACGATGCCGCTGATCAGGTTGAATACGCCGAACGCCGTCCCTCTCAATTCGGCCGGCGCGGCATGCGCGACCATCGTCGCGAGCAGCCCTTGCGTCATCCCCATGTGGAGGCCCCATAGCGCGACGCCGACGAGCACGGTCGGCCAGTACGCGCCGTGTGCCAACACGATATCGGCGGCGATCAGCAGGACGAGCCCGACCACCATCAGTTTCGTGTGGCTCGTCGTATCGGCGAGCTTGCCGAACGGGTAAGCGGACAACGCGTATACGACGTTCATCGCGACCATCACGAGGGGCACGAGTGCGACGGGCACGCCGCTGCCCATCGCGCGCAGCACCAGAAACGCCTCGCTGAAACGCGCCAGCGCGAACACGCCGCCGACGGCCGCCACCCACCAGTAGCGGGCGCCGAGTCGAGCGACGACCTCGCGGCGGATCGGGTTCACGCGCCGCTCGCCCGGCGCATGCGCCGGCTCGTCGATGCCGAACGCGAGCAGCGCCACGGCCAGCACGCCGGGAATCACGGCCAGCCAGAACGCGAGGCGGAAATCGTCGCGCCACGCCAGCATGATGACGACGGCCAGCAGCGGCCCGAGGAACGCGCCCACCGTGTCGAGCGACTGGCGCAACCCGTACGCGGCGCCGCGCAGGTGAACGGGCGTGACGTCGGCGACGAGCGCATCGCGCGGCGCGCCGCGAATCCCCTTGCCGACGCGGTCGACGATCCGCGCGGTCACGACGACGCCGATCGTCGGCGCGATCGCGAACAGCGGCTTGCTGAGCGCGCCGAGCGCGTAACCGGTTACCGCGAGCCATTTGCGATTGCGCAGGTAGTCGCTCAGCGTGCCGGAGAACACCTTGACGACCGGCGACGTCGCCTCGGCGATCCCCTCGATCAGGCCGATCGCCGTCGCGCTCGCGCCAAGCCCCGTCATCAGGAACATCGGCAACAGGCTGTGGATGATTTCGGACGACACGTCCATCAGCAGGCTGACACAGCCGAGCACCCACACGCTGCGCGGAATCTGGCGAAGAATGCCGGTCGACGAGTCGGTCTGCATGGGTCGCTCCCGGTTCAGGAATCCCGATACTGGATGCCAGCGATACTACCGCAGGCCGGCGACGCCGATCGCCGGCTTCGGCAGCGCGTGCGCCCTTGCTATTGCGCGTCGTCGCGCCGGAGTTTCGCCTGCCGACGCGTACGGTCGTTGAGTATCTGGTGGCGGCGATGGTCGGTCAGCTTCTTCCAGTCGCGCGCCTCGTCGCGCGTGCGCAGGCAGCCGACACAAAAACCCGTGCGGCCGTCGAATGCGCACAGGTCGATACACGGCGATTTCACGGCCACGATCAGGCCGCCTTCGCAGGCGTCGTCACTTCGACGGTCACGTGCGACACGCCGTCGAAGCGCGCGACCAACGCATGGTAGAAACGTGCATCGCGTGCGGCGTCGCCCGATTCGACCGACACGATCGCGCTCATGTGCCCGGGGCCCACGCGCCACACGTGGAGATCGTTGACCTTGTCGCCAAGCGCCTCGATCGCGCGGCGGACGTTGTCCGTCAGCTTGCGATCGACGTTGACGTCGAGCAGGACACCGCCCGTATCGCGTATCAGCCCGTACGCCCAGTTGGCGATCACCAGCGCGCCGACGATGCCTGCAAGCGGGTCCATCCAGACCCATCCGAACGCGCGCGCAAGCAGCAGGCCGACGATCGCCAGCACCGACACGGCCGCGTCGGCGATCACGTGAACGTAGGCCGACCGGATGTTGTGGTCGCGATGCGCAGCCGGGTGCGAAGCGTGACCATGATGCGCGTGGTGCGCGTGGTGCGCGTCGTCATGGTCGTGGTCGTGATCATGCCGATGATCGTGACCATGACGATGCCCGTGATGGTGATCGCCGCTCAGCAGCCACACGCTGGCGAGGTTCACGGCGAGCCCCAGCACGGCGATCGGAATCGCTTCGTCAAAGCGAATCGGCACCGGCGCCAGCAGCCGCGCGATCGCCTCATAGCCGATCAGCAACGCAATCATCGCCAGCACGATCGCGCTCGTGAAACCGGCCAGGTCGCCGAGCTTGCCGGTGCCGAACACGAAGCGCGGATCGTCGGCGTACCGGCGCGCATAGGTATAGGCCAGCGCCGCGATCAGCATCGCGCCCGCGTGCGTCGACATGTGCAGCCCGTCGGCGACCAGCGCGAGCGAACCGAACAGCGTGCCGCCGACGATCTCGGCGATCATCATCGCCGAGCACAGGCCGATGACCATCCACGTCTTCCGCTCGTTCTGCGCATGGGCGGTGCCCAGAAACGCGTGACTGTGCACGCCGCCGGTCGCCGGGCTCTTGAATTCGTTCATGTTCCGATCCGCTTACTTGAAATAGCTGTGGACGACATCGATGAGCTGCTCGGTCGCGCTGCCTTCGTGTGCGTCGGGCGTGTCCGCATCGACGAGATGCGACCGGATGTGGTCTTCCAGCACGACGGCCAGCAGGCCGTTCATCGCGCCGCGGCAGCTCGTGATCAGTTGCAGCACGTCGTTGCAGCCGCGCTCGTCTTCCAGCGCCCGCTCGATCGCTTCGACCTGTCCCTTGATACGGCGCACGCGGTTCAGCAGCTTCTGTTTTTCGCGAACGGTATGACTCATCGATGGCTCCTATATAGGGTAGGGGAGTATATCTCCGAAAAGCAGCCCCTATAAGATGGAGGGGTATCTTTTTCGAGACGAAGGCTTGCCGAAAGAAAACCGCTCGGCTAGACTGCTTTCCGTCTTTGGGGAGTAGCCTGCTTTCCGTCCCCGGAAAGCGAACGCGTCAACACACTCGGCCTGCGGCCGTGGCGCGTTCGGCCGATCGGCTTGGCGAGACCATCGGCACATCGCGTCGTTCCTGGTCGGACGGCGGCGGATGTGCCATGGTTCGTCAGCGTCCGACCACGGAGTCCCCATGTTCCTCCCCGTTCGCTTCCCTCACGCCACCGCTGCCTGCGGAGGTGCCGCATGACCTTCATGTTTGTCGAACTCGCGTTCATGCTGGTCGTCATCCTCGTCGCGGCCGAGGTCTTCACCAATGCGCTCGAACATCTCGGCGAACGCCTGAAGATTTCCGAAGGCGTGACCGGCTCGCTGTTCGCGGCCGTCGGCACCGCGCTGCCCGAAACGATGGTGCCGCTGCTCGCGCTGACCGGCGGCACGTCGAACCAGGCCGTGAACGAGGAGATCGGCGTCGGCGCGATTCTCGGCGCGCCGCTGATGCTGGTGACGCTCACCACGTTCCTGATGACGCTCGCCGTGATCCGCTCGCGCGGGCTGCGCGGCACGATCGCCCCCGAACGCACGGGCTTCGTGCGCGACATGAACACCTTCCTCGCCGCGTTCTCGCTGGCAACCGTCGCGATGTTCGTTCCGCATCACAACTGGGCCGTGCGCGCGCTGCTCGCCGCGATGCTGGTCGGCCTCTACGCGATGTACGTCGCGATGACGTTCCGCGCGTCGACCGGGCTCGTCGATGCCGGGCACGGCACCGAGGCGCCGCACGCGATGTTCCTGTCGCGCGTCGGCCTGCCGACCAACCTGGCGACGATCGTGCTGCAACTGCTGATCGGCGTCGCGCTGCTGGTCGGCGGGGCGAAGGGCTTCATTCACGGCGTGGAAGGCGTATCGCACGTGCTCGGCGTGTCGGCGCTGCTGCTGTCGCTGATCATCGTGCCGATCGCGACGGAACTGCCCGAGAAGGTCAACAGCGTGCTGTGGATCCGCCGCGGGAAGGACACGCTCGCGTTCGGCAACATCACCGGCGCGATGGTGTTCCAGGGCACGCTGCTGCCGGCGATCGGCATCATGCTGACGCCGTGGGAGCCGCGCTCCGAAGTGCTGACCGGCGTGATCATCACGCTCGCGGCGGCGGCCTGGCTGCGCGTCAACGCGCACACGCGCGGGCTCGCGACCTGGGCGTTGCTCGCGAACGGCGCGGGTTATGCCGGGTATCTAGCGTTGACGCTGGCGCGCTGAGCGCCGGTCGGGCACGCCGGCCGGCGAATACGTCGGCGCGGCGCGTTTCATGGCGCCGGATGCGGGCGACGGCAACGCCCGCATCCGGACGATCAGGAACCCTTGACGAGTTTGACGATCGTCAACGTGCCGTCGACCTTCTCGATCCGCACCCTCACCTTGTCGCCCGCATGCGCTTGCGCGAGCATCGCCGCATCCTTCGCCTTGAATGCCATCGTCATCGGCGGCATCCCGACGTTCTCCAGCGCGCCGTGCTTCAGCGTGATCTTGCCGCTCGCGGCATCGACCTTCTTCACTTCGGCGTCGGTCAGCACGGCGTTCGATTCCGCCGCGCCGTCCGACGAAATCTTCATGCCGGACATGTCCATGCCCGACATCTCGCCGGCGGCGAACGCCGGTATCGCGAAAGCACTCAGCGCGACGACAGCGGTGGCAGTAGCGATCAATTGATTCATCTTCATCGTGATTCTCCGGTTGAGATAGATGGCACGTTCGTGCCGGAAGGAACTGCATCGGAATGCCGCGCGCGGCCCGCGCTTCGCGCACGACGGCGCTGAAGCAGAAGCCACGCGGCGGGAATGACGAACATCGACAGGAGCGGCGCCGTGACCATGCCACCGACCATCGGCGCGGCGATGCGCTGCATGACTTCGGAGCCCGCGCCGTGGCCGATCGTGATCGGCACGAGCCCGGCGAGCACGACGGCGACCGTCATCGCCTTCGGGCGTACACGCAGCACCGCGCCTTCGCGAATCGCGTCGAGCAGCAACGCATCGGTCAGCGGTTCGCCGGCATCGAGCCGGCGCTGCAGCGCGCTCTTCAGGTACAGCAGCATCACGACGCCGAATTCGGCGGCCACACCCGCCAGCGCGATGAAGCCGACCGACGTCGCGACGGACACCGCATGACCGAGCGCCCACACCAGCCAGAACCCGCCGACCAGCGCGAACGGCACCGTCGACATCAGCAGCAACGCATCGGCTGCCGAATCGAACGTGACGAACAGCAGCACGAAGATCACGACGAGCGTGACGGGCACGACGGTGCGCAGCGTCGCCGCCGCGCGTTCGAGATACTCGAACTGCCCCGACCATGCGATCGAATAGCCGGGCGGCAACGCGACCCGATGCGCGACGACCTGCTGCATCGCACGGACGGCCGTGCCCAGGTCGGTACCGCGAAGATCGACGTACACGTAGCCGGACAGCCGCGCGTTCTCGCTGCGGATCATCGGCGGCCCGTCGGCGATCGCGACGTGCGCGACGTCGCCGAGGCGGATCTGCGCGCCGCGCGCGGTCACGATCGGCAGTTGCCGCAGGTTCTCGAGCGAATCACGGATCTCGCGCGGATAGCGAATGTTGATCGGGAAGCGCTCGCGCCCCGCGATCACTTCGCCCACCTCCTCGCCGCCGATCGCTGACGACACGATCGACTGGATATCGGCCACCGACAGCCCGTAACGCGCGGCAGCAAGCCGGTCGACGTCGACGTCGATGTAGCGGCCGCCGTTCAGCCGCTCCGCGAGCGCGGACGTCACGCCCCGCACGTGCTTCACGGCGGCCTCGACCTGCGTCGCGATCGCGTCGATCCCCGCCAGGTCCGGCCCCGAGATTTTCACGCCGACCGGCGTCTTGATCCCGGTGGACAGCATGTCGAGCCGGTTGCGGATCGGCGGCACCCATACGTTCGACAGGCCCGGCACCTTCACCGTCCGGTCGAGTTCGTCGACGAGCTTCTGCGGCGTCATGCCGGGCCGCCACGCGCTGCGCGGCTTGAAGCGGATCGTCGTCTCGAACATTTCGAGCGGCGCCGGATCGGTTGCCGTATCGGCACGGCCCGACTTGCCGAACACCGTGTCGACCTCGGGCACGGTCTTGATCAGCCGGTCGGTCTGCTGCAGCAATTCGCTCGCCTTGTCCGCCGAGATGCCCGGCAGCGCGGTCGGCATGTACAGCAAATCGCCTTCGTCGAGCGGCGGCATGAATTCGCCGCCGAGCCGCGACAACGGCACGGCAGTCAGCACGAGCGCGACGACCGCGATGCCGATCGCGGCCCACGGGCGCCGCAGCGTCGCTTCGAGCCACGGCCGATACAGGCGGATCAGCACGCGGTTGATCGGGTTCGCGTGCTCGTGCGGAATGCGGCCGCGCACGAGATAGCCCATCAGCACGGGCACCAGCGTCACCGATAGCCCGGCGGCGGCGGCAATCGTATAGGTCTTCGTGAACGCGAGCGGCGCGAACAGCTTGCCCTCCTGCCCTTCCAGCGAAAACACCGGAACGAACGACAGCGTGATGATCAGCAACGAGAAGAACAGCGCGGGGCCCACTTCCGCGGCAGACGCCGCCACGAGTTCCCAGCGCCGCGCGGTCGCGATCGGCTCGCCGGGATGCGCGCGGTCGTGCGCTTCCAGATGCTTGTGCGCGTTCTCGATCATCACGATAGCGGCGTCGACCATCGCGCCGATCGCGATCGCGATCCCGCCGAGCGACATCAGGTTCGCGTTCACGCCCTGGTAGCGCATCACGATGAACGCGGCCAGCACGCCGAGCGGCAGCGACAGGATCGCGACCAGCGCGCTGCGCAGATGGAACAGGAACACCGCGCAGACGATGCCGACAATCACGAATTCCTCGATCAGCTTGTCCGTCAGGTTGTCGACCGCGCGCGCGATCAGTTGCGAACGGTCGTAGGTCGTGACGATCTCGACGCCGGCCGGCAGCGAACGCTTCAGGTCGGCGAGCTTCGCCTTCACCGCGTCGATCGTCGTCAGCGCGTTCTTGCCCGAGCGCATCACGACGACGCCGCCCGTCACCTCGCCCTGCCCGTTCAACTCCGCGATGCCGCGCCGCATCGCCGGCCCAACCTGGATGCGTGCGACGTCGCCGAGCAGGACGGGCGTGCCGGCGTCGTCGGTGCGCAGCACGACGCGACGGAAATCGTCGAGCGTGCGCAGGTAGCCTGACGACCGCACCATGTACTCCGACTCGGCCAGCTCGACAACCGCGCCGCCGGACGCCTGGTTGGCCTTGCCCAGCGCCTCAGCGATCGCTGCCTGCGTAATCCCGTATGCGCGCAGCTTGTCCGGATCGAGCACGACCTGATACTGGCGCACCATGCCGCCAATGCTCGCCACTTCCGATACGTCCGGCACGGCCTTCAGCTCGAACTTCAGGAACCAGTCGTTGAGCGCGCGCAGTTGGCCGAGATCGTGACGGCCGGTGCGATCGACGAGCGCGTATTCGTATACCCAGCCGACGCCGGTCGCATCCGGGCCTAGCGACACGGTCGCGCCCGCCGGCAGGCGGCTCTGCACCTGACTCAGGTATTCGAGCACGCGCGAACGCGCCCAGTACGGATCGGTGCGATCGTCGAACAGCACGTAGACGAACGCGTCGCCGAACGACGAGTACGCGCGCACGGTTTTCGCGCCCGGCACGCCGAGCAGCGTCGTCGTGAGCGGATAGGTCACCTGATCCTCGACGACCTGCGGCGCGTTGCCCGGATACGACGCCTTCACGATCACCTGCGTGTCCGACAGGTCGGGTAATGCGTCGAGCGGCGTCTGTCGCAGCGAATGCACGCCCCATGCCGCGAGCAGCACGGTGGCCAGCAGCACCAGAAACCGGTGATGGACGGACCAGTGAATGATGCGCGCGATCATCGCTCGCCTCCCTGCGGCTCGACCTTCGTCAGCCGGTAGCCGTCGTCGGTCTGCATGAACGCGAAACGCACGGTCTGGCCCGGCTTCACGTCCGCGAACGCCTGCGCCGACGGCTTGCCGAACGCCATCGTCATCGCACCCCAGCCAAGCGCCGGCACCGGCTGATGCGAGAACGTGATGTCGTCGGCCGTGACCTTCTCCACCGTGCCGGTGGTTTCGTAGACCGGCGCGGTTGCCGTCGAGGACGATGCTGCCGGGGCTGTCCCTGCCGCGCGCTCCAGCCGCGGCAGCACGCTTTTCAGGCTGGCTTCCGAATCGATCAGGAACTGCCCCGACGCGACGACCGTGTCGCCTTCGTTCAGCCCGTCGAGCACTTCCGTGTCGCCGCCGACGTCGTTGCCGACCGTCACCGACACTGGCTGCAGCCGGCCGTCGCCCTGCTTCGCGATGACGATCGTGCGCTGGCCGGTCGCGATCACGGCCTCGGACGGCACCAGCAGGCGCGACACCTTCGCCTTCTCGGCGACCCGCACGCGCATCAGCATGCCGGGCGTGAGCTTCAGCGATGCGTTGTCGATCTCCACGCGCGCCTGCAACGTACGGCTGCCCGTACTGATGCCGGGTAGCACTTCGCGGATGCGTCCACCGAAATGCCGGGCTGGATCGCCCGCGAACGTCGCGTCGACCGACATTCCTGGCTGCACGTTCAAAGCAAGCGCTTCCGGCACCTCGACGATCAGCCACAGCGTGGACAACCCGGCGATCTTCGCGAGCGTCTGGCCGGGCGCGACCATCGCGCCGTCGCGCACGTTCAGCTCGCTGACGACGCCGGCCTCCGGCGCACTCAGCACGACGTGCGTCTGCGCGCGGCCCGTACGATCGAGATTCGCGATCATGCCGTCCGGAATCGACAGCGCCCGCATCCGCGCACGCGCCGCATCGAGCAGGCTGCCGTCCATCCCGCCGCGCTTCAGCGCGAGATATTCCTCCTGCGGCGCGAGCCAGTCGGGCACGAACAGCGATGCGACCGGCGCTCCCTTCGCGATGCGCTGCATCGGCGCGCGTGCATACAGGCGGTCGATGTAGCCCGTGACGCGCGACTGCACGACTTCCGTGCGTGCCTCGTCGAACTGCGTGGTGCCCACCGCGTCGAAACCGGCGGCCGTTTGCTGCCGGCGCACGGTCGCATAGCGGATGCCGAGGTTCTGCTGCAGGCCCGGATCGATCCGGATGCCCGTCGCGGCGCCGCCTTCATCCGCATAGACAGGCTGCAACTGCATGTCCATGAACGGCGATTTGCCCGGTTTGTCGAAGTGCTGGTTCGGCACCATCGGGTCGTGCCAGTACAGCACCTTGCGCACGGGCTGCGGAGCCTGCGCGCCCGGCGGCGCAGCGGCAGCCGTGGCCGCCGTCGCCGCATCGCCCGTCGCATGGCGAACGCCTGCGAAATAGCCGGCGCCGACGAGCGCCGCGCCGGCGAACGCCATCAGCGCCGCACGTGCCAGTGATTGCTTGGTCATGGCGGTCTCCTTCACTGAGCGGCGGCCATCGCCGACGGCACGACTTGATATTCGAGCTGCGCCCAGGTCTGCGACACGTCGCGCCTGAGATCGAGCACCTGCAACTGCGCTTCGAGCTGCGCACGCCGCGCGGCGAACGTGTCGGCCAGCGATCCCGTGCCGGCCCGGTACGCGGCCGTCGCGAGCTGCACACGCTGATCCGCGGCCGGCAACAGCGCGGCGCCCAGGTACGCGATGCGTTCGCGTCCGGCCGCCAGCGTGTCGGATTGCGTGCGGATATCGGCCTGCACCTGACGCAGCGTGTCCTCGTACATCAGGCGCGCCTTCGTTGCGAGCGCAGCCTTTTCGGCCACGTCGCGGTTCTGGCGATTCTTGCGATTGAGCGGCAGCGGGATCGAGACGCCGACCGACACCATGTTCGAATACGCTCCGCCGCGCTGCTGGTACGCGATTTCCCACGTCCAGTTGGGGCTGCGCTCGCTGTTCGCGACCGCGGCGTCGGCTTCGGCCACCGCGATATCGTCCGCGGCGGCGACGAGCGCCGGCTGCGACAGGCGCAGCTCGTCCGGCGGCAACGACGAGACGAACGATTCGGGCGCGGGCGGCGTACCCGCCACGTCCGTCACGGGCGCCGCCGTCCAGCGGCCCAGCGCGACGAGGGCGGTGCGATACGCCTGCTGCGCCTTGAGCACCTGGTCCCGCGTCTGCGCGAGCATCGCGCGGGCCTGCACGACGTCGCCCGCGCTCGCCTTCGCGCCGCGATACGACGCCTGCGTCGCGTCGAGTTCATGGTTCATGTGACCGAGCAGTGCCTGCTGAAGCGCGAGCGCCTGCTTCGCATAAGCGGCATCGAGCCACGCCGTCGCGGTCTGCCGGCGCACGGCCGCCAGTTGCAGGAGATAGCCCGCGCGCTCGCGGCCGACCTGCTCGTCGGCCAGCGCGGTGCGCAGCCGCCGCTTGTCGCCGGACACCCATTCCTGCTCGATGCCGATGCGGCGCATCGTCATGAAGTCCTGGCCGACGGTGAAGCGCTGCCCGCCGTTGATCGGCAGGTTGTCGATGCCGGCCTTGAGCATCGGATCCGGCAACTGGCCGGCCTTGACGGCCGCTTCGGAGCGCGCGAGCACGGAGGCCTGCGCGGCCTGTATCGACGCGGAATAATCGGTGGCGGACTGCAGCGCGGCGTCCAGCGTAAGCGGCGACTGTTGCGCGTGAACGGCGCCCGCCACCAGCAGCGCGGCCCACGGTACGGGCGCGCGCCGACGTGCACGCGGCATGTGCCGCGTGCGGAAAGCGAATGACATGGTGTAACCCCAAATCGGAACCCAAGGGGATTCCACGTCCTGCGCACAGGACGAACCTCACCGCGTACGCGGCGAACCGGTCAAATCGGGATCAGCTGATGCGGGGCGGGCGCCACAACCCGTTCGGGTCGCGAGCCGGGACGGACTGCGTGTAGTGGAAGACGATCGTACTGGCGAATGCGGCGGGACGGCTGACGTCGACGCGGGCGGCCGGGTGGTAGAGACTGCCGAACTGGCATTGGGCCGTCACCTTGCAGGCCATGCCCTTGGCTTTGGCCTTCGCGTGATCGGAGGATGACGGCTGCATCGAATCGCAGCCGTTCATGTCGGCGGACATGGCCATGTTCATGCCCATATCCGCCTCCATCGACATCGTGTGCTGCATCGGACATTCACCGGTCAGGCCGCTGGCTGCCAGCCCAGTGATGGGCAGCACCGCGCACAGCAGCAGCAGGATGATGGTCCGAAACAGTTTCATGGCGGCGATTATAGCGCGGCCCGTTGCGGCATGACGCTGCGTCGCGACGGCGAAACGACGCGCCTCCCCCGCCACGGCCGCCGCACGTCACCGCAGCAGATTGTCCGCCGCCAGCACGGCCTGCACCGCCGGCCGCGCGCGCACCCGCTCGTACCACGCACGCAGATGCGCATGCCGGCTCAGGTCGATATCCGCGTGGTACACGGAACGCATCCAGTCGGCCTTGCCCCAGCCGGTCAGTGCGAACAGGTACGCATCGGCGACCGTGAACGAGTCGCCGGTAACGAACGTCCTGCCGTCGAGCTGGCGGTCGATCCATGCGAAGCGGCCGTCGAGCTTCTGCCGCACGGGCTCCACGTACTTCCCCGCCTGCACCGCATACAGCAGCGGGATGAAGCCCTTGTGGATCTCGGTGGCGAGAAAGTTGAGCCATTCCATCAGCCGGTAGCGCGCGAGCGTGCCGTATGCGGGCGCAAGCGCGGCTTCCGGGCGCTGGTCGGCGAGATACTGGGCGATCACCGGCCCTTCGCGCAGCATCGTGCCGTCGTCGAGTTCGAGCAGCGGCACGTAGCCGAGTTCGGTCACGTCGTAGTAGTTGCGGCCGTCTTCGACGACATGCTTGCGCGCGTCGACCTTGACGATCTCGGCGTCGAATCCGCCTTCGCGCAGCACGATGCAGATCGCCTGCGAACAGCTGCCGGGAGCGTGATAGAGCTTCATGTGTTTCCTTGGTGGGTGGTCCTTGTATCGATTCGCCGCGACGCGGGCGCTAATATCTCGCATCGGCGCAGCGCCGGGAAGACGGCAGTCGTTTGTGCCGTAGTCACAAAAAATTTACCGACCAGGATTCGGCACGATGAAAACGAGTGCGACAGGATGTTCCGTTGAAGAAGCGATGCGCGTGCTCGGCGGCCGCTGGCGGCTGCTGCTGGTGTCGTATCTGCTCGACGGGCCGCGCCGCTTCAGCGACCTGCGGCGCGACATGCCGGGCATCTCGCAGCGCATGCTGACGCTCGACCTGCGCGCGCTGGAAGACGCGGGGCTCGTGCGGCGGACCGTCTATCCGGAAGTGCCGGTGCGCGTCGAGTACGATCTCACCGCGGACGGCGACCGGCTGCGGCCGGTGGTCGACGTCATGCGCGAATTCGGGCTGTGGCTGAAGGCGCGCGACGCGCACACCGATGCGATGCCCGGCGGCACGGCTGCGGTCGACACGACGACGCACGCTCACACTCATACCTAACCCTTCGGCAGGAACTTCGTTCATGGAACTTCACGCTACCGTCGGCGCGGCCACGTCCGACCTCGACGACGATGAAAGCTTCGCCAACATCTACTGTCACGATGCGGAGCAGGACTATTGCTTCGCGCTGTCGCGCTTTCCGGACGACACGCTGATCGAAGTGATGGTGCGCGACCAGTTGAACCTGCGCGTCAAGGATCTGTCGGTCCGGCTGACGGACGATACGATCGACGTCGAGATCGAGCCGGGCATCGCCGCACGTCTCGACGGCCACACGCGTTACGTGATTCATCTCGCGCCAGGCCAATACGATCCGGTTACGCTGCGCGCCGCGTTGAAGGAAATCTTCGTCGGCAAGAACGGCTATCGCGACGACGGCACGCGCGGCTGAACGGTCGCCTGGCCGCTCTCGTTCGTGACGCCGACACACGCCTGTCGGCGTCCGTTCCCACATATTGAGCGCCAAACGTCCCATCAATAGGGATGCCTGCCCAAATGTTGACGCACGCCGCACCACGGCTCTAACGTTCGCCCCAACGCCATTCGATTCGGCCGCCTCGTTCGCGAGCGCCGGCCGGCGCATAGAACACAGCAACCATCTTGAGACAGCCCATGTCATGCGCAATTGAAATCCGGCTGCCAACGCTCGCCAGTGCGAGCGAT
>NZ_LOVM01000086.1:0-5514 GCF_001523445.1 Burkholderia sp. ABCPW 11
AAAACTTGCTTGGCTTCTTGTTCATGGCTCCATTCTCTCAAGAGTTGGAGCCTCCACAAAACTCGGGGCGGTTCAGGAAGCACACCGGGATATCAGTCACTACCTGATGCATCGATACAACTGGATACGACCGCATCAGTTCAACGACGGACTGGCGCCGGCTGTCGCGGAAGAAAAACTTAACGCAGTGTCCGGAATCAGTTGACCACTACAAATGCGATCTGCTCTTCCGTAAATTTGCTCGTCTTCACGGCATGGCCTTCGTGTCCGCTTGGACACATCATGCCGAATTTCTCTACTTTTGCACCGGACTATTTCTTGGGTCAGGGTCATCCGCACATGCAGTAAAGTTGACCTTCCAATCTGCGGGAAGCGTCAAATGCACTTAGAAGCGGTGACGCAATCCCGCGTTCAGCCGGAGCTGCGATGCGCCGCCTGCGTCGACACCCGTTGCGCCGACAACAGCCTGGGCGGGCCCGTTACCGTTCGAGCCATCCGCATGCGTGTATCCCGCCAGCGCATAAAAGTCGGTGCGCTTGCTCACGAACAGATTTGCACCCGCGCTCAATTGCCGGTACCTTGCGGTCGAATCGCCGGAGGCGTGCAACTGGTTGTACGCGAAAACCGTCATCAGTGTCGGCGTTGCCTGCCACACACCATAGATCGACGCGTTTCGAAACACCTGCGCCCGCGCAAACCCGGATGCGCCATCGGGCCGGTAGCGCGCGTCGCTGTAATAACCACCGATGGTGAACGCGCCGAGCGCGGACTGTGTCGCCACCCGAACGATTCGCACGGAGGCCGCCGCCGCATAAGCGGCATTGACCAAGCTGTTGAAGAACGAATCCGCGCTCGACGTACCGCGCTGCCCGCGCGACGAATTACCGAGATCGACGTGCAGATACCCCGCCGCCGCGGAGAACGCTCCGCGCCGATACGAAAGCGCCGCGCTGTGAGCGAGGCCAGAACCCAATGCACCCGGTGCGCCGCCCAGCGAGGCAAATGCCGACGCTTGCCAGCCGGCTGTGCGTGGACTTGACCATTTGAGTGCGTGGTTGAAGCGCGCACTGGCGTCGGCGTTGTCGACGTCGCCGGGCGTCGAGAACGTCTGGCCGAGATAACCGTCACCCTGCAGCGGTTGCACGAGATCGATCAGGGGATCGTACAGGCGTCCGGCGACGATCGTATGGCCGCTTGGCGTACGCAGGCCGACGTGGCTCTGGCGGCCGAACAGCCGGCGCCCCTGGTTCATCTGGCCGGAGCTCGCGTTGAAGCCGTTTTCGAGTTGGAACACGGCGGCCGCGCCGCCGGCGAGTGGTTCGACGCCCTTCAGGCCGACGCGCGAGCCGGATAAGCTACCACTCTGCAGCTCAAGCCGGTCCGGTGTGCCGCCCGCATTGTGCGTGTATACAAAACTCATATCGACGATGCCATACAGCGTGACCGACGACGCGCACGCACCTGTTGTCACAGCAAGCAGGAGCGCGGCACTTGTCAGCGCGGAGGCGCATCGCTTCAGCCGCGGTCGCGCCATCACAGGTACTTGAGCCATCGGAGATCCTTCCGGCGTTGCTTGAGCTGGGCGAACCAGCGGACGGGGCCGTACAGCGGAACCACGAGCAGCGCCGCGACAAGCCACACGCCCCACAATGCCTCGAAGCCGAAGTATTTCCCCTGATTTGCGCCGAACGCTGCGAGCGCGAGCAGGTAGAGAGCCTTCAGCACGTACAGGTGAAGCAGATAAAAGAACATCGGCGCACCACCCAACATTGATAGGCGGCGTGTGGTGAGGCAACCTTCGCTGCGCTCGAGGCAAGCGAGTAGCAGCAGTGTTACGCCCAGAGTCGGCAGCAAGAACATTAACGAAGGTGGGTACTTGGTAGCGGTAAGAAAGCTCATCGTCGTGCGCAACCAGTCGCCAGCCGCAATCCATGGCCGGTCGCCGTATACATTGAGTCCGCGCAGCGCGACATAGGCCGCAATAAGCGTCGCGCCGACCGCCACGAGCCGTCGCCTCCGGACCGCCGGATCGACTTCTCGCGCATACCACGCCCCAGTGGCGTAGCCGAGCAAAATCACGCCGATCCATGGCAGCACCGGGTAGGTCGTGCGCGCACGCATTCCGTCCCAAAGATCAATGAACACGCGCTGATGGAGCATTGACCAGGGCACGAAGCCGATGGAGTCGGGGCCGAGCTGGACGTTGTCGAGCAGATTGTGACCAGCGACGATTGCGACGCCGAGCGCGAATTGCACGCCGCGCGGCAGCCGCAGCAGCGCGGCAAGTGCGATCATCGCGAGGCCGATCGCCCAGATCACCTGCAGCCACAGAGTCGACGGCGGAAACTCAGCGGTCCATGCAAACGAGACGAAAGTCAGCTCGAGAAAGATCAGGAACGCACCGCGCTTGACGAGAAACGCGGTGGCCTGCCCCATCGAACGGTCCTGGCCGTAAAGCCAAGCTGACAAACCGGTCAGAAACACGAACGCCGGCGCACAAATCTGGCTCGTGAGTCGTGTAAAGAAAAGCGCAGGGTCGACCGTCAACGCATCCATCGGATCTGACACCTGCCTGTGCAGAAAAAAAGTCTCGCGAACGTGATCGACAAGCATCAGCAGCATCACAAAACCACGCAGCGCGTCGATTGCGATGAGGCGGTGGCCAGGGGCTGCGCGTGCAGCCACCGGCCCCGCGACGATAAGGGTACTCATCAGTAGACCTCTGTAGGATTGGCGAAAGATTGGCTGGCTTACGCGATGGCGCAGCGGGCTCTTGTGCGTGAAAACGAGACAAGATCGTGCGATCAATGTCGATTCTTCTTAGGCAAGGGCCAGAATCGTAGTTATCCAGATATGTCAGGTTATAAATCGTTGCGAGACACCTTCACCGCCAACGACTCGACCAGGCATCCTAATTGCAATTAACCTACGACCGTCATTTTCATAATAAAGCTCGAGACTCTGAATGCGATCGCGCTTCAACAACACGCTCAATAACTCAGAGGCAGCCGCTCTTTCCTCATTACTAGCTGCATCGCCATCTGATTCGCATCCGTTCACTTAATATTCCCAATCAATTAAGGAAATCAATTTCCGCTACGAGCCGCTAGCCCTCGTACAGCCCCCAGCCAACCGCGACGCACAGAGGCTCGGCGTTTTCCATTGGCGGACATGGTGGTTTAAATCCCCGTTTGATCGCTCGGATAAGCAAGATTCCACACTGGCATGTATCGCCTAGCCGAAGAGCAGCCGATACTATCGATCCACTTTTGGTCAAACGGATTGAAGGCATACACCTCAGAATCGTCTGATGGCATAGCCGACAGTTCAGCGGCCGCAAGCTATCGATAGCATCGACTAGTGCGCACTCGACACCCTGCCGATCACGACGCACCGGTCTCATATGGAATTTCACAAAATAGGCAACGATCAAAACTTAGCTTAGCTAAATATTGAAGCTTTGCAAATAAACTTCTGCCATTTCTGCCCTAGAGGCATCAATTACTCATCGCACAAGACATCGAACCCGCCCAGCATCGAGACTCGCTACGACTCCAAGTCGTCGCGAACCGCAAGCGATGTGCCACCGACTGACATTACATCGGCGAATTGGTTGCAGCCATGCCGCCCAAACACCTTCGATTCCGGCAAATCTTACACCAACTTTACAGGCACAAGGAAAAATTTGCAACATCTCAAAAAAACTTTATCCCTCTTCGCCCCAATAGGTCAGCCCGCCATTTATTAGGTATACGAAGTGTCAAATGGAATTTCGCTGATCTGCTCTAGAAATCCTGGACACAAATGAGTGTTAGTGTTTCGGAGGCAATTTTCCCAATAGGAACGGGAGGTTGGCGATGAAGCGCAAGCAATACTCGGCGCCTGGAGCGTCGTCTCGTCGCAGTAGATCAGCTCGGCATCAAGCAGCGCGTCGCGCATCAGGTTGATGACGGGCTGTGTTGCGAGGCCGACGCGGATCATGCTGGCGGCGATCGTGTTCGACGAGATGTCGCCGCCGAAGCGGCGCAGCAGACCGGCTTGCCGATACAGCGGCATGCCGAACTGATACTTGCCGGTGGCAATCCACACGAGCGCCGATTCGCTCAACAGTCCGCGGGGAATGATACGTGGCGGCGCCGGCGTCACCTTGATGCCGAGCTCGCAGCACGGACACGCGTATTTGACACGCTGGTGCTGGATCACCCGAAGCTGCTCGGGGATCACCGTAAGCTGTTCGCTGATCTCCACGCCGAACTCGACGAGCACGTGACCATCGTTCGCACAGAAGCGTTCGGCTTCGGGCAGTTCGTGCCGTACGATGTCGCGCGGCAGGTTGGGATCGAGCGGCTTGCTATGGCCGCGCTTTTTGCGCGTATGGGCGACGACCGTCGTATCGGGTGCATCTTCCTGCGCGGGCGTCGCGTTTGCGCCCAGCGCTTCGGCCTCGTTGAACAGGCCGAGCTGATCGGAGTCGCGTGCTTCACTCTTCGCGCCGAACAATTCGCGACGGTAGGAGCGCAGTCGCTCTTCGGCCAGATCGCGTTCCGCCGTCACGAGACGCACCATACTACGCAATTCGTCTCGCTCTTGCTGGAGCGCTGCGTGCTGCTCACGTATCGCGAGCAGCGCGGCCAGTTCATCGGCGGTGACGGTAACTTGAATCGGCATGCTGATTGGACAGGCATGCCGGTTCGATGTTCAGCTCACGCGTAAATATTTCCGCGTCGGATGCCGCTGGGCCGTGGCAATGTCGTCACCGTCAAGCAACGCGTGCAGCGGCGCCGTCGTCATCGTTACGACTTCCGTTTTCTTGTCCGGCCAGATGAAGTGATCAACCTCGAGGCGCTTCATCAGCAACCAGAAGCCGCTCCCATCCCAGCCGAAGACCTTGATCCGATCTCGACGTCGATTACCGAACACGTAAAGCGACGCATCCATCGGGTTCAGGCGCATCGACTGTTCGACGAGAATCGACAGGCTGTTCATGCCGTACCGGAAGTCGACGGGGTCGCGGTGCAGATAGACTTTCAAGCCTTCGTCGAACCGGAACACGGCATCCTCCCGAGCATTTGAATGACGGTGGCCAATTCGTCGATGCTTGCCTCGCCGAGATCGAACTCAACGCCATTCGATAGACGCACATGCAGCGAGAGCGCCATCGAAGAAGACAACGGTAATGGCTCGGACGGTTGTGCGCATGGCGGTGCGGTAGCCGCTACGATCGGCACGAACGCCGACGGAGTACTGGGGAGGTCGATCGTGACGCCGTCAGAAATCGCGGGCGATCGGGCGACTCGCTCGTGTTCGAGCTGAGCCTGAATCTTTTGGTAGCGGGCAATCCAGCTACGCAGGAGATTCGGATTGAGACCATGCTCCATGGCGGTCCGTGCTATTGAAACGCCAGGTTGCAGGCAGATTTATGCGCCCAGGCATCGAGGGGGGTGTCAGGATTTCCGTGTTCAAGGCGGGTTGAGTAATTACACGGAAGGTCGAACGAACCGGTCTGCATAAAGG
>NZ_LOVM01000087.1:0-1712 GCF_001523445.1 Burkholderia sp. ABCPW 11
GTGGTGTACGACAGCGCGGCGAAGGACAAGGTGACGCTGGGCGGTACGAGTGCATCGGCTCCGGTGACGCTGTCGAACGTAAACGCGGGCGTGGCCGACACGGACGCGGTGAACGTGAGCCAACTGAAGGGTTCGGGCCTGATCGGCGACGACGGCAAATCGCTTGCTGCGGTCACGTACGACGACGCGTCGAAGGGCACGATCACGCTGGGCGGCGATCCGGCAACGGGCGGCACGAAGATCAAGAACGTATCGGCAGGCGACCTGTCGGCGACGAGCACGGACGCGGTCAACGGCTCGCAGCTGTTCGCGACGAACACCCGCGTGGGCGACCTCGAAGACACGTTGCACGACAGCGGCCTGATCGACCCGGCGACCGGCGAATCGCTGGCGGTGGTGTACGACAGCGCGGCGAAGGACAAGGTGACGCTGGGCGGTACGAGTGCATCGGCTCCAGTGACGCTGTCGAACGTAAACGCGGGCGTGGCCGACACGGACGCGGTGAACGTGAGCCAACTGAAGGGTTCGGGCCTGATCGGCGACGACGGCAAGCCGCTTGCCGCGGTCACGTACGGCACGAACCCGGACGGCACACCGAACTACAACGCGGTGGCGCTGGGCGGCGGCAAGTCGGCCGGCCCGGTGCAGTTGTCGAACGTGGCGGACGGCGTCGATCGTCATGACGCGGTGAACCTCGGCCAGTTGCAGGATGCGGGGCTGGTGGCGCCGGTCGATCCGTCGGATCCGGGTTCGGGTCTGGCGTCGCTGGCGGTCACGTACGGCAAGAACCCGGACGGCTCGGCGAACTTCGACGAAGTGGCGCTGAAGGGCGCTGATGGCACGACGATCTCGAACGTGAAGGCGGGTGTGGCCGACACGGACGCGGTGAACGTGAGCCAGTTGAAGGGTTCGGGCCTGATTGGCGACGACGGCAAGTCGCTTGCCGCAGTCACGTACGACGACGCGTCGAAGGGCACGATCACGCTGAGCGGCGATCCGGCAACGGGCGGCACGAAGATCACGAACGTATCGGCAGGCAACCTGTCGGCGACAAGCACGGACGCGGTGAACGGCTCGCAGCTGTTCGCGACGAACACGCGTGTCGGCGACCTCGAAGATTCGCTGTCGCGTGGCGGCGTGATCGACCCGGTGACTGGCGAATCGCTGGCGGTGGTGTACGACAGCACGGCGAAGGACAAGGTGACGCTGGGCGGTGCGAGTGCATCGACGCCGGTGACGCTGTCCAACGTGAAGGCGGGCGTGGCCGACACGGACGCGGTCAACGTGAGCCAGTTGAAGGGCTCGGGCTTGATCGACGACGACGGCAAGTCGCTTGCAGCGGTCACGTACGACGACGCGACGCTGAGCACGATCACGCTGGGCGGAATCGGCGGCACGCGCATCACGAACGTAGCGGCAGGCAACCTGTCGGCGACGAGCACGGACGCGGTCAACGGCTCGCAGTTGTTCGCGACGAACACACGCGTGGGCGACCTCGAAGACACGCTGCACGACAGCGGTCTGATCGACCCGACGACCGGCGAATCGCTGGCTGTGGTGTACGACAGCGCGGCGAAGGACAAGGTGACGCTGGGCGGTACGAGTGCATCGGCTCCGGTGACGCTGTCGAACGTGAACGCGGGCGTGGCCGACACGGACGCGGTGAACATGAGCCAACTGAAGGGTTCGGGCCTGATCGGCGACGACGGCTT
>NZ_LOVM01000088.1:0-76664 GCF_001523445.1 Burkholderia sp. ABCPW 11
ATGGGCAAGTGCGTTGCCGACGTCGGACGCGAAGGGCTTCTGGGGCGCGTTCGGCTGTTCGTGCTGGGCGGTCTGACATGACGACGCGTACTGCTTACGGCACCCCCGCGTGGATCGGCGTGCTGCTGTCGCAGCCGTGGGTTCTGCCGCTCGCGCGCCTCGCGCTGGTGTCCGCCTATCTGCTCGGCGGCGTCGCGAAGGCGCTCGATTTCGACGGCGCGGTCGCGGAACAGGCGCATTTCGGCCTGCAGCCGGCCGCGCTGTGGGCAGCGCTCGCGATAGCGGTTGAGATCGTCGGCTCGCTGTGCGTGGTGTTTCGCCGCTTCACGTGGCTCGGCGCCGGCAGCCTCGGCATGCTGACGCTCGTTGCGATGTGTGTGGCGAACGATTTCTGGAACCGTTCGGGCGCCGAGCACTTCATGGCGCTCAACAGTTTTTTCGAGCATCTCGGGCTGATCGCGGCACTCGTGCTCGCGACCGTGCTCGACGATGCGCGGCAACCGGCCGATGATGGCCGTTCCATTCGATGACGATGCAACAATCAGGACATCCCGTGATGAAATCCCTTCGTTCCGTGCTGCTCGCCGCGATGCTCGCGGGCGGCCTCGCCGCTGCCCCCGCGACGTTCGCGAAACCGCCGGCGCCGCCTGCGGCGGTGCCGACGGTGGCGGTCGGCCCGCAGTACGACACGACGCACGTGTGCGTCGCGCCCGAAGACTTCGACCGCTTCACCGACAGCTTCGTCGCGACCTTCGGCGGCAAGAAGTCGAAGCAGGGCGTGTTCCAGGTCACGCCGACGCCGAGCCAGACGATGTCGCAGCTCGTGCTGACGCCGGTCGGCACGATCTCGGTATTCGGTTTCAAGACGCCGATCCCGTATCCGTTCTGCTCGGAGCGCACCGGCTATCTCGTGACCGACATGGACGTTGCCGTGAAGTCGGCGCGCGAGCACGGTGCCGACGTGATCGTCGACACGTTTGCCGATCCGATCGGCCGCGACGCGATCGTCACGTGGGCGGGCGGCGTGAACATGCAGCTGTACTGGCACACGCAGGCGCCGCATTACGACGCGCTGCAGACCATCCCCGAGAACCGTGTGTACGTATCGCCGCAAAGCGCGCGCAAGTTCGTGCACGACTTCGTCAAGTTCTCGAAAGGCAAGGTGGTGTCCGACGACCTGAAGGCGCCGGGCATCGAGATCGGCCGGCCGGACGATACCTACCGCCGCATTCGCATCGAATCGGGCTTCGGCAGGATGACCGTGCTGGTGACGGACGGCCATCTGCCTTATCCATTCGGGCGCGAGATGACCGGCTACGAAGTGTCCGATCTCGCCGCGACGCTGAAGCAGGCCGAAGCCGCGGGCGTGACCGTACTCGTGCCGCCGTTCAAGTCGGACGGCCGCGATGCGGCGCTCGTGCAGTTCCCGGGCGGCTACGTCGCCGAAATCCACGCGAGCGCGGCGCGATGAAGCACGAGGACACGATCCTTGCCGCGGTGGCCGGCTTCGTCGACACGCTGAGCTTCGTCGCGCTGTTCGGGCTGTTCACCGCGCACGTGACCGGCAACTTCGTGCTGATCGGTGCGGGCATCGCAGGCTTCGGCCAGGGTGTCGTGCTGAAGCTCAGCGTGTTTCCGGCGTTCGTGTGCGGCGTGATCGCGAGCAGCCTGATCGCGCGGTCGATGTCCGCGCGGCCGGCGTGGCAGGGCGCGCGCATGCTGCATGCGGTGCAGGCCGTGCTGCTGCTGGGCTTCTGCGCGGCAGGCGTGTGGGCGACGCCCGTCACGCAGCCCGACAGCCTCGCCGCGCTGGTGGCCGGCATCGTGGGCACGTTCGCGATGGGCGTGCAGAACGCGCATCCGCGGGTGATCGCTCGCGCGGGCGGCGTGCCGAATACGGTGATGACCGGCAACGTCACGCAGGCGATCCTGGATGCCGTCGACATGCTGTCGCCCGGCACGGCGGACAGCGTGCGCGCGACCGCGCGCGCACGCTTCGCGAAGATGCTGCCGGCGATCGTCGCGTTCGCGCTCGGCGCGGCGGCCGGTGCGCTCGGGTTCCGCTACGTCGGGTTCCTGGCGTTGCTGGTTCCCGTCGGCGCGCTCGCGACGCTTGCGCTGTGCGCGGCGCAATCGGCCGGCGCAACCACGCAGGAGCGCGCATGATCGAGCGACGGGGCAGACGCCGCGGCCACCGCTTCGAGCGGGCCGCGCGCGTGTCCGTCGTCGCGGGACTGCTGTTCGCTGGGGCCGACGCTGCGTGTGCGGAAACGGCAGGCGCGTCGCCCTCGATCATCACGCCGGCTTCGACGCAAGAACCGGCGCCGATGTCGACTGCGTCATCGGCTTCGGCGCCGGCGTCGACGTCCGCAGCCGCGTCGACGTGCACCGCCAAGCGGCCGACGGTGCTGTTCAACCGCTGGCAGGAAGACTGGTCGGTGTTCGCGAATCCCTGCGTGCCGCATGCGCCGCTCGACGGGTTGAAATACCTCCCGCTCGGCAACGATCCGGCCTCCTATCTGTCGCTCGGCGTGAACCTGCGCGAACGCCTGGAGACCAACGACGCGCCGCTGTTCGGCATCGGCTCCGCGCAATCGGATACGTACCTGATCCAGCGCATCGAAGTGCACGCCGATGCGCACCTCGGCCGGCACTGGCAGTTCTTCGCGCAATTGCAGGACGCACGCGCGTTCGGCAAGAACGCGGTGTCGCCGGTCGACAGGAACCCGCTCGATCTCGAACAGGCGTTCGCGACCTACACGGGTGCGCTCGGCGGCGGCACGGTCAAGTTCCGCGTCGGCCGTCAGGAGATGGCGTTCGACCTGCAGCGCTTCATCGCCGCGCGCGACGGCCCGAACGTGCGGCTGGCGTTCGATGCGGTCTGGGCCGATTACGAATACGGAAAGTGGCGCTTCATCGGCTATGCGACGCAGCCGGTGCAGAACCGCAACGCGTCCGATTTCGACGACGTGTCGAATCGCGATCTCACGTTCAGCGGCGTGCGCTTCGAGCGGCAGTCGGTCGGGCCAGGCGATCTGTCGGGCTACTGGTCGCGCTACAACCGCCGCGGCGCGCGTTTCCTCGATGCGAGCGGCCCTGAGCATCGCGACGTATGGGACGTGCGCTACACGGGCACGCAGGGCCGCTTCGACTGGGATCTCGAAACGATGCTGCAGACCGGCACGGTCGGCAACGCGACGATCGGCGCGTGGGCCGTCGGTTCGATTGCCGGCTACAAGCTCGACGCGCCGTGGTCGCCGCGCATCGCGCTGCAGGTCGACGCGGCATCGGGCGACCGGCATCCGCACGACGGCCGCGTCGGCACCTTCAATCCGCTGTTTCCGAACGGCTATTACTTCACGCTGGCCGGTTATACGAGTTACGCGAACCTGATTCACGTGAAGCCGTCCGTGACGCTGAAACCGTCGCCGAACCTGTCGCTGCTCGGCGCGCTGGGCTTCCAGTGGCGCGAGACGACCGGCGATGCCGTCTATCAGCAGCCGAACATCCCGGTGCCGGGCACGGCGGGCAAGGGCGGGTCGTGGACGGGCATGTACGTGCAGTTGCGCGCGGACTGGACGATTGCGGCGAACCTGATCGGCGCGGTCGAGGCCGTGCATTTCCGGGTCGGCGACGCGATCCGGCAGGCGGGCGGGCACAACGCCGACTACGTCGGCGTCGAGCTGAAGTACGGATGGTGACGCCGCCGCGCGGCATCGTGCGCCCATGAAAAAAAGCGGCCCCGAGGGGCCGCTCTCCGTTCGAGCGAGCCGGCGGCGTGCCCGGCCCGTTCGCGATCGCGATTACAGGTTCGGCGACAGCGTGAGCGCGTTCGTCAGGTCGCCCATCGGCTGCGCGCCGTTCGCCTTCAGCGCGTCGTCGCGCTGCTGCAGGCCCGCGAGGCGCGGCAGCGAGAAGCGGCGCGTGATGAAGCGCAGGATCGAACCCGTGTCGTACTGCGTGTGGTCCACGAAACCCTTCTTCGCATACGGCGACACGATCAGCGCCGGAATGCGGGTGCCCGGGCCCCAGCGGTCGGCATTCGGCGGCGTGGCGTGATCCCAGAAGCCGCCGTTTTCGTCGTACGTGACGACCACGACCATGTTCTTCCACTGCGGGCTGGCCTGCAGGTGCGCGATCACGTCGGCGATGTGCTGGTCGCCGGAGGTGACGTCCGTGTAGCCCGGGTGCTCGTTCAGGTTCCCTTGCGGCTTGTAGAACGCGACCTGCGGCAGCGTGCCCGCATCGATCGCCTTGATGAACTCGGCGCCGTTCGCGCCGCCGTCGAGCAGGTGTTGCGCGCGGCTCGCGGTGCCCGGCGCCTGGTTCGCGAAGTAGTTGAACGGCTGGTGGTGCGGCTGGAAGTTCGGTGTCGACAGGTCGGCGCCGTAGATCACGTTTGACGTGCCGTTCTGGCTCGCCTGCAGCGCCTGGCCCCATGCGCCGCCGTACCACGCCCACGACACGCCCGCATTGGTCAGCAGGTCGCCGATGTTGGTCGCCGTCTGCGGCGGCATCGTCGACGGATTGGCCGGATCGGCGAGCAGCGGGTCGCCGCCCGTGGCCGCCTTGTTGCCGCTCGGCTGATACGCCGGCTGCATCGTGTTGACGCCGTAGAAGTCGGGCGTGAGCGCGCCGTCGTTGACGAACTTCGGCGGGCCGCTCAGCGCGGAAGCCGGCGAGTTCGTGGCCACCTTCAGCGACTTGCCGTCGGCGTTCAGCACGGCGATCTTGCCGGCCGCCGGGCTCTTGTCGGCGTTCGGGTAGTACGGTGCGCACGCGCAGATCAGGTACTGGTGGTTCAGGAACGACCCGCCGAACGCGCCCATGAAGAAGTTGTCCGCAAGCACGTACTGCTGCGCGATCTTCCACAGCGGCAGCTTCGACGGATCGGCCGTGTAGTGGCCCATCGTCAGGCCGCCGGCGTCGGTCCAGGCGGCGTACATGTCGTTCTTGCCGCCGTTGATCTGCATCTGGTCCTGGTAGAAGCGGTGCACGATGTCACGCGTCGCGATGCTCATCGACTGGTTGAAGCCTTTCGGATCGTCGATCGCGAACGGCGCGTTCGGCAGGTTCGCCGTCATCGCTTCGGTCACCGCCGGCGTGATGCCGGTCGCGGTCAGGCCGCCCCAGACCTTCGGCAGCGTCGCCATCGTCGAGCCGTCGCGATCCTTCTGCACCGAGTTCGCGGCCGTCACGTTCTGCAGACCGTTCGCGCCCGGGAAATTGCCGTACAGGTTGTCGAAGCTGCGGTTTTCGGCGTAGATCACGACGACGTTCTTGACGGCCGACAGGCCCTGCTGCGTGACGTCGTCGCCGCCGCAGGCGGTCAGGCTGAGCGCGGCCGCAAGGGCGATCGGCGTATAGCGAATCCAGGCGTGCTTCTTCATGCGATGTTCTCTCTCATTCGTCGTTGGTCGCGTGTGGGAACCGGGTGGCGGGAGGGCCGGCGCACGAACCTCGCGGTACCGCCCGGCTGCGCGCATTATCTGGAACCGATTTGACAGCCGGGTGTAGGGGCGCTTTCAATTGACTGTCGGTCGAACGTCATTCAACGGTCACGGAACTGACATAAGCTCCGGCCGATTGCCCACCGCTACTAGAACAACGACGATGCACACCCTTCTGAAATCCTTCGCGTCCGCGCGATCGCTGATTCCCGCCGCGGCGGCGCTCGCGGTGGCCGGCACGCTCGCGGCGCTCGCCGGTTGCGACGCACGGCCCGGCACGAATGCGTCGGCCGCGTCCGTCGTCCCGGCGGCTCAGGCCGCCCCGGCCGCCCCGGCGGTCGCGCCGGCCGGCCAGCCGCAGACGCGTGCACAGGTGTTCGAGGGTGTGAAGCAGATGACGGCACTCGGCAAGCAGCTGTTCTTCGATCCGTCGCTGTCCGGCTCGGGCAAGCTCGCCTGCGCGTCGTGCCATAGCGCCGAGCATGCGTTCGGGCCGCCGAACGCGCTGTCGGTACAGCTCGGCGGCGACGACATGCACCGTACCGGCTTTCGCGCGGTGCCGTCGCTGAAGTACCTGCGCGGCATCCCGCCGTTCAGCGAGCACTTCCACGATTCGCCAGACGAAGGCGACGAAAGCATCGACGCGGGTCCGACCGGCGGGCTGACCTGGGACGGTCGCGTCGATACGCGCGATGCGCAGGCGCGCATTCCGCTCACGTCGCCGTTCGAGATGAGCAGTTCGCCCGCGCGAGTCGCGAAGGCGGTTCGCGCCGCACCGTATGCCGACGCGTTCCGCAAGGCGTTCGGCGACAAGGTTCTCGGCGACGACCAGGCGACGTTCGATGCGGTGCTGCGCGCGCTCGACGCATTCCAGCAGCAGCCGGCGCTGTTCGATCCGTACACGAGCAAATACGACGCGTATCTGGCCGGCCGCGCGCAGCTCACGCCAGCGGAGTTGCATGGGCTGCAGTTGTTCAACGACGAGAAGAAGGGCAACTGCGCGAGCTGCCACGTCAGCCAGCGCACGCTCGAAGGCGGCCCGCCGCAGTTCAGCGATTTCGGGCTGATCGCGATCGCGGTGCCGCGCAACCGCGCGCTGCCCGTCAATCGCGACCCGCGCTTTTACGATCTCGGCGCGTGCGGCCCCGAACGCACCGACCTGAAGGGGCGCGACGAATTCTGCGGGTTGTTCCGCACGCCGTCGCTGCGCAACGTCGCGCTGCGCAAGACGTTCTTCCACAACGGCGTGTATCACTCGCTCGAGGACGTGATGCGCTTCTACGTCGAACGCGACATTCATCCGGAGAAGTTCTACCCGGTCGTGCACGGCAAGGTGCAGATCTACGACGATTTGCCGAAGCGCTACTGGCAGAACATCAACCGGGAGCCGCCGTTCGACCGCAAGCGCGGCGAGCAGCCGGCGCTGAACGCGGCCGAGATCAAGGACGTGATCGCGTTCCTCGGCACGCTGACTGACGGATATCGGCAAACGGCCGCGCCGGCCAAGCCCTAGAAGGCAATCATTACAGCACGCATGCTATGCTCGCTCGCTGACGGGCGTGGCGCATGCCGGAGGGCCGGTTGCCGGTTCGCCGGCATGCGCCGCGCCGTTCGATCGAACATCCAAGGAGAAAAAACATGTCGATGCGTGCATCCCTTTCCGTCGTCACGCGTGTGCTGGCCGGCGCCGCGTGCGCAGCCGCGATGCTGCCCGCCCATGCGCAGAACAACCTGAATTTCCTGAACGACACGCCGATCAGCTATTTCAGCAAGGCCGACCGCGCGTCGCTCACCAAGGCGGTCGTGCAGGCGCGCGACGAAGGCAAGGACGGCGAAACCACGACGTGGCAGAGCAGCGGCCGCGGCACGCAGATCGATGCGAAGCTCACGCCGAGCACGACCGAGGCGGACGGCAAGACCTGCCGCGAAGTCGCGACCGAAATCACCGCGAAGGGCCAGACGATGACGCTCAAGCCCGTCTACTGCAAGACGGCCGCGGGCAAGTGGCAACTGCAGAAGCGCTGAGCACGCGCGTGATGAAGCGGGGCGGCGCGCCGCGCACGGTGTCGTGCGGCGTCGTGATTCTCGATGCGGCCGGCCGCGTGTTTCTCGCGCACGCGACGGACACCACGCACTGGGATATTCCGAAGGGGCAGGGCGAACCGGGCGAGACGCCGGCCGACGCCGCGCTGCGCGAACTGCTGGAGGAAACCGGCATCGAGTTCGCGCCGGCACGGTTGCTCGATCTCGGCCGCTTCGCATACCGGCACGACAAGGACCTGCACCTGTTCGCGGTGCAGGTGGCCGAAGGCGAGATCGATCCCGAGCGCTGCACGTGTACTTCGCTGTTTCCGAGCCGCCGCGACGGCTCGATGATCCCCGAGATGGATGCGTACCGCTGGACCGTGCCGGGCGACATCGACGCCTATGCGAGCCGCAGTCTCGCGCGGCTGTTTCGCACGAAGCTGTCGCTGGCGGAGCTGCATCGGCGGTTGTCGGGCGCGTGAACGAGCGCCGCGGCTTGCGCTGCCGCCCGCCGCCGTTCGGCGCACGCCCATGAAAAAACCGGCCCTGGAGCCGGTTTTTTCATGGGCAGGCAACGGCGGCTTGCGAAGCCGCACGCCACCCGCGCGGAGCAGGGCGGTCAGGCCGGCTTGCCCCAGCTGTCGCGCAGCCCGACGATCCGGTTGAACACCGGCTTGCCCGGCTTCGAATCGACACGGTCGGCAACAAAGTAGCCGTGGCGCTCGAATTGCAGGCGCGTTTCCGGTGCGACGTCGCCGTTGCCCGGCTCGAGGTACGCCTGCACGATCTTCTTCGAATCGGGGTTCAGCGCTTCGAGGAAGTTCGCGCCGCCCGCGTCCGGGTGCGGTTCCTTGAACAGGCGATCGTAAATCCGCACTTCGGCCGGCTGCGCGTGCTTCGCGCTGACCCAGTGGATGTTGCCCTTGACCTTGTAGGTGTTCGCGCCTTCGGTGCCCGATTTGCTGTCCGGGAAGTAGTTGCAGTGCACGGCCGTCACGTTGCCGTCGGCGTCCTTGTCGAAGCCCGTGCATTCGATCACGTAGCCGTAGCGCAGGCGCACCTTGTTGCCCGGGAACAGGCGGAAATAGCCCTTCGGCGGATTCTCGACGAAATCCTCGCGCTCGATCCACAGTTCGCGCGAGATCGGGAACGTGCGCACGCCGCGGTCCGGATGATGCGGATGCACGGGCGCCGTGCAGGGTTCCTCGAGGTCTTCCGGATAGTTGTCGATCACGAGCTTCAGCGGATCGAGCACCGCGACCGTCCGCGCGGCCTTTTCGTCGAGGTCGTCGCGCAGCGCGCCTTCGAAGATGCTCATGTCGATCCACGAATCGATCTTCGTCACGCCGATCCGCTCGCAGAACAGGCGAATGCTCTCCGGCGTGAAACCGCGACGGCGAATGCCGACGATCGTCGGCATGCGCGGGTCGTCCCAGCCGTCGACGTGGCCTTCGGTGACGAGTTGCAGCAGCTTGCGCTTGCTGGTGATCGCGTACGTGAGGTTCAGCCGCGAGAATTCGATCTGTTGCGGCAGCGGGCGCGTGAACACGCCGGCTTCCGCGAGCTCGTTCAGCACCCAGTCGTACAGCGGGCGGTGATCCTCGAACTCGAGCGTGCACAGCGAATGCGTGATGCCTTCGAGCGCATCGGAAATGCAGTGCGTGTAGTCGTACATCGGATACACGCACCATGCGTCGCCGGTGCGGTAGTGGTGCGCGTAGCGGATCCGGTAGATCACCGGGTCGCGCATGTTCATGTTCGGCGAAGCCATGTCGATTTTCGCGCGCAGCACGTGCTCGCCTTCCTTGAACTCGCCGGCCTTCATGCGGCGGAACAGGTCGAGGTTTTCCTCGGGCGAGCGGTCGCGGAACGGCGACGGCTTGCCGCCTTCGGTCAGCGAGCCGCGGTTCGCGCGCATTTCGTCGGCGCTCTGGCTGTCGACGTACGCCTTGCCGCGCTGGATCAGCAACTCGGCGAATTCGTACAGCTTGTCGTAGTAGTCGCTCGCGAAATACTGATGATCGACCGCGTCCTTGCGCCAGTCGAAGCCGAGCCAGCGCACCGCGTCGACGATCGAGTCGACGTATTCGACGCTTTCCTTTTCCGGGTTCGTGTCGTCGAAGCGCAGGTGGCACACGCCGCCGTAGTCGCGCGCGACGGTGAAGTTCAGGCAGATGCTCTTCGCATGACCGATGTGCAGATAGCCGTTCGGCTCGGGCGGGAAGCGCGTCTCGACGCGGCCGCCCCATTTGCCGGTGCGGTTGTCGTCGTCGATGATGTTGCGGATGAAATTGGAAGCCGCGGGGGCGTCGTTGCGTTCGGTGCTCATGCGGTTGGCGTCAGGGTTGTGTCGGCGCGTCGCGCCGGTTTAATCCTGTAATTCTACCTGACCGGGGTCCGTCCCGCGCGGCCTGCCGGTCGGGTGGCCTGCGTTCGCGATGCGTACCGCAATATATCGAGTGTGTGTCGGCTGTAACACGACGTAAATCGGATTGCCGGGGCCGTTCGGCTTTTCCTATGATGGCTTCACCGATTCAATGCCGCCATTCGCAATTTTTGCGTGGCGGGAGGAAGCCAATAATCATGATGAAGAAGACCACTTTTCTCGTTCGTACCGCGGTGATCGTCGCGGCTCTTTCGCAACTCGGCGCATGCGCGATGACGCATACGCAGCGCAATGCCGGTATCGGCGCGGCCGCGGGCGGCGCGCTCGGCTACCTGATCACGGGCGGGCCGGTCGGCACGGTCGCCGGGGCGGCGGCAGGCGGCCTGGTCGGCGCAGGCGTGCGCTGATCCACGCCGGCGTGCGCGGGCCTGAGCGTGCTCGCGCGATGCCGGCCGGGCGTGACGCCGTTCCGTACGCGTAACGGCCCGCCCGCACACCTCTTCCATTTTTCGACAGGCAGCATCAGGGAGGAATGGGTGTGCGACACTTCGTCGACGCCACATAACGACTTCATTCGTCGACGAATCCTTTCATGAGCGACCCCCTCGTATTCGTGCTGCCGGGCTACGGCAACTCCGGTCCGTTCCACTGGCAAAGCCGCTGGGAGCGCGCCGACGCGCGTTTCGTGCGCGTCGCGATGCCCGACTGGGAGCGGGCATTCCGCAACGGCTGGTGTCTCGCGCTCGACCGGGCGATCGAAGCCGCGCGCGGGCCGGTGCTGATCGCCGGCCACAGTCTCGGCACGCTGACCGCCGCATGGTGGGCGACCCGCTACGCGCGGCCGGCCGCGCTCGCGAAAGTGCGCGGCGCGCTGCTGGTCGCGCTGCCCGATCCTGCCGGGCCGGCGTTTCCGGCCGACGCGCACGGCTTCGGCCCGGTGCCGCACGAGCGGTTGCCGTTTCCGACCTGCGTCGTCGCAAGCAGCGACGATCCGTATGGTTCGCTCGCGTTCGCGCACGGCTGCGCGAACGCGTGGGGCAGCACGTTCCACGAGCTCGGCCCGCGCGGCCACATCAACGCGGATAGCGAGCTCGGCGACTGGCCGCAAGCGCGCGGCTGGCTCGATGCGCTCGCACGTTAGTTCGTCTGCGCGTCGCGCGCGAGTCGCGGCTGTTCGATTCGACCGTTGTCGTCGCGTGCGCCTGGCGCCGCGACGCCGTCGCCCCGAACCGCGTCAGATCGCCTGTTTCGCCTTCAACGCGGCGATCCGCGCGTCGTCGTAGCCGAGCATGTCGCGCAGCACGTCGTCCGTCTGCGCGCCGAGCAGCGGCGGGGCCGTGCGCGCGTCGGGCGGTGTCGCGCTCATCCGGATCGGGTTGCGCACGAGCTTCACGTCCGCGCCGCACGGGTGCGGCAGCGACACCTGCATCCCGCGCGCGACCACCTGCTCGTTGTCGAACACCTCGTCGAGATCGTTGATCGGCCCGCACGGCACGCCGGCCGCTTCGAGCGCGCCGATCCAGTCGGCCTTGTCGCGCGCCTTCACCATCTCCGCGAGGATCGGCACCAGCGTGTCGCGATGGCGCACGCGCGACGGATTCGTCGCGAAGCGCTCGTCGTCAGCCAGCTCGGGCCGTCCGCCGGCCTCGACGAACTTGCGGAACTGCCCGTCGTTGCCGACCGCGACGATGATCCAGCCGTCGCGCGTCTGGAACGTCTGGTACGGCACGATGTTCGGATGCGCGTTGCCCCAGCGCACCGGCGGCTTGCCGCTCGCGAGGAAGTTGGTGTTCATGTTCGCGAGCAGCGCGACCTGCACGTCGAGCAGGGCCATGTCGATGTACTGGCCTTCGCCCGTGCGGTCGCGGTGCGCGAGCGCGGCGAGCACGGCGATCGTCGAATAGAGGCCGGTCGCGAGATCGGCGATCGCGACGCCGGCCTTCTGCGGGCCGCCGCCCGGTTCGCCGTCGCGTTCGCCGGTGATGCTCATGAAGCCGCCGATCCCCTGCACGATGAAATCGTAGCCCGCGCGATGCGCGTACGGGCCGGTCTGGCCGAAGCCGGTGACCGAGCAGTAGACGAGATCGGGCTTCACCGCGCGCAGCGAATCGTAATCGAGCCCGTATTTCTTCAACTGGCCGACCTTGTAGTTCTCGAGCACGACGTCGCTTTGCGCGGCGAGCTCGCGCACGATCTGCTGGCCCTCCGGCGTCGCGATGTCGATCGTCACCGAGCGCTTGTTGCGATTCGCCGCGAGGTAGTACGCGGCCTCGGCGGTATCCGCGCCGTCCGCGTCCTTCAGGTACGGCGGGCCC
Organism: Burkholderia sp. ABCPW 11; assembly: GCF_001523445.1. Taxonomy (NCBI): domain Bacteria; kingdom Pseudomonadati; phylum Pseudomonadota; class Betaproteobacteria; order Burkholderiales; family Burkholderiaceae; genus Burkholderia; species Burkholderia sp. ABCPW 11. The sequence continues at coordinate 12,177 of NZ_LOVM01000088.1, forward strand.
CAGTGGCGCGTGTCGTCGCCGGCGCCCGGGCGCTCGACCTTGATCACGTCCGCGCCGAAATCGGCAAGGGTCTGCGCGCACCACGGGCCCGCGAGTACGCGGGTGAGATCCAGCACGCGGATATGGCTCAGGGCACCCATCGTCGAAACGTCTCCTTTCATGGCTGGCCTGCCTTGCCGGGCACGGCCGATTGGCATGCCGAGCATCTTAAGGCGAATCGGCCGCGCCGGTGGCCCAGGCCGGTCGTCCGGCGCAGCGGGCCGCTGCCGCTTGGGCGGGCGGTCTGTATCGTATAATCGATCGTTTCCGAATCCATGCCGCCGCGCGCCCCGCCTGGGGCGCCGGCGTTTGAAGCCGTCTTTGCCAGACTGTCCCCGCACGCCATGAAAGCTGCCGAAATCCGCGAGAAATTCCTCAAATTCTTCGAATCGAAGGGCCACACGATCGTCCGCTCGTCGAGCCTCGTGCCCGGTAACGATCCCACGCTGATGTTCACGAACTCGGGCATGGTCCAGTTCAAGGACGTCTTCCTCGGCACGGACCCGCGCCCGTACTCGCGCGCCACCACCGCGCAGCGCAGCGTGCGCGCGGGCGGCAAGCACAACGACCTCGAGAACGTCGGCTACACGGCGCGCCATCACACGTTCTTCGAGATGCTCGGCAACTTCTCGTTCGGCGACTACTTCAAGCACGACGCGATCAAGTTCGCGTGGGAGCTGCTGACCACGGTCTACCAGCTGCCGAAGGAAAAACTGTGGGTCACCGTCTACCAGGAAGACGACGAAGCGTACGACATCTGGGCGAAGGAAGTCGGCGTGCCGACCGAGCGGATCATCCGGATCGGCGACAACAAGGGCGCGCGCTACGCGTCGGACAACTTCTGGACGATGGGCGACACGGGCCCGTGCGGCCCGTGTACCGAAATCTTCTACGACCACGGCCCGGACGTGTGGGGCGGGCCGCCGGGGTCGCCTGAAGAAGACGGCGACCGCTACATCGAGATCTGGAACCTCGTGTTCATGCAGTTCAACCGCGACGCGCAGGGCAACATGACGCGCCTGCCGAAGCAGTCGGTCGACACCGGCATGGGCCTCGAGCGTCTCGCCGCGGTGCTGCAGCACGTGCACAGCAACTACGAGATCGACCTGTTCCAGAACCTGATCAAGGCCGCCGCGCGCGTGACCGAGATCGACGACCTCACGAACAACTCGCTGAAGGTGATCGCCGATCACATCCGCGCGTGTTCGTTCCTGATCGTCGATGGCGTGATCCCCGGCAACGAAGGCCGCGGCTACGTGCTGCGCCGGATCGTGCGCCGCGCGATCCGCCACGGCTACAAGCTGGGCCGCAAGGGTGCGTTCTTCCACAAGCTGGTGGCCGACCTCGTCGCCGAGATGGGCACGGCCTATCCGGAGCTGAAGGAAGCCGAGCAGCGCGTGACCGACGTGCTGCGCCAGGAAGAGGAGCGCTTCTTCGAAACCATCGAGCACGGCATGTCGATTCTCGAAGCCGCGCTCGCCGACGTCGACGCGAAGGGCGGCAAGGTGCTCGACGGCGAGCTCGCGTTCAAGCTGCACGACACCTACGGCTTCCCGCTGGATCTGACGGCCGACGTGTGCCGCGAGCGCGGGATGACGGTCGACGAGCCGGCATTCGACGACGCGATGGCGCGCCAGCGCGAGCAGGCGCGCGCGGCCGGCAAGTTCAAGGCGACGCAGGGCCTCGAATACACGGGCGCGAAGACCACGTTCCACGGTTACGAGGAAATCGCATTCGACGACGCGAAGGTCGTCGCGCTGTACGTCGACGGTTCGGCCGTCAATGAAGTGAAGGCCGGCCAGGATGCGGTGGTCGTGCTCGACCACACGCCGTTCTACGCGGAATCGGGCGGCCAGGTCGGCGACCAGGGCGTGCTCGCGAACGCCGCGACGCGCTTCGCGGTGGCCGACACGCTGAAGGTGCAGGCCGACGTGATCGGCCACCACGGCACGCTGGAGCAGGGCACGCTCAAGGTCGGCGACGTGCTGCGCGCGGAAATCGACGCGCAGCGCCGCGCCCGCACGCAGCGCAACCACTCGGCGACGCACCTGATGCACAAGGCGCTGCGCGAAGTGCTCGGCGCGCACGTGCAGCAGAAGGGTTCGCTCGTCGACGCGGAAAAGACCCGTTTCGACTTCGCGCACAACGCGCCGATGACCGACGACGAAATCCGTCGCGTCGAGCAGATCGTCAACGCCGAAATCCTCGCGAACGCGCCGGGCATCGTGCGCGTGATGCCGTACGACGAAGCGGTGAAGGGCGGCGCGATGGCGCTGTTCGGCGAGAAGTACGGCGACGAAGTGCGCGTGCTCGACCTCGGCTTCTCGCGCGAACTGTGCGGCGGCACGCACGTGCACCGCACCGGCGACATCGGCCTGTTCAAGATCGTCGTCGAAGGCGGCGTCGCGGCCGGCATCCGCCGCGTCGAGGCGATCACCGGCGATAACGCGCTGCGCTACGTGCAGGAGCTCGACGCGCGCGTGAACGAAGCGGCGGCGGCGCTGAAGGCGCAGCCGTCGGAACTCACGCAGCGCATCGCGCAGGTGCAGGACCAGGTGAAGTCGCTCGAAAAGGAACTGGGCGCGCTGAAGTCGAAGCTCGCGTCGAGCCAGGGCGACGAGCTCGCGCAGCAGGCCGTCGAAGTCGGCGGCGTGTACGTGCTGGCCGCGACGCTCGACGGCGCCGACGCGAAGACGCTGCGGGAGACGGTCGACAAGCTGAAGGACAAGCTGAAGAACGCGGCGATCGTGCTGGCGGCCGTCGAAGGCGGCAAGGTCAGCCTGATCGCGGGCGTCACGCCGGATGCGAGCAAGAAGGTCAAGGCCGGCGAGCTCGTGAACTTCGTCGCGCAGCAGGTCGGCGGCAAGGGCGGCGGCCGTCCGGACATGGCGCAGGCAGGCGGCACCGAGCCGGCGAACCTGCCCGGCGCGCTGGCCGGCGTGAAGGGCTGGGTCGAAGAACGGCTCTGATCGTTGCACGACCGATGCGATGTCGTCGTACCGACGGCATCGCGTCAAGCGAAAAACGACCCGATCGGCAGATGTGCCGGTCGGGTCGTTTCGTTTGTGCCGTACCGGCGCGTCGCTCGATGCGGCGACGCGCGAGCCCGGTCAGGCCGGCACGGTCACGGTCGGCTTCGCCGCGTCGCCGGGCTGTCGCGCGGCGTCGGTGAGCGCATCGCGCAGCGCGGCGAGTGCCGCCGACGCATAACCCTGCCGCCACGCGAGCAGCGTGTCGATACCTTCCAGTTCGGGAATCGTGTGCGCGGCGATGTTGCCGGGCTCGGGCTGCAGATTCAGCACCGAACGCGGCGCGACCGCGATGCCCGCGCCGGCCGCGACGCACGCGACGATCGCGTGATACGAGCCGAGCTCGAGCACGCGCGCCGGCTTCGCACCGTGCGCCGCGTACCACTGCTCGACGTACTTGCGATACGCGCAGCCGCGCTCGAACGCGATCAGCGTCGGCAGGAGCACGTCGCGCGGCGTGCGTACCGGCGGATGGCCGCGCGGGGTGAGCAGCACGAGATCCTCGCGGAAGATCGGCACCGTCTCGAACGTGTCGGGCAGCATGTCCGGCTCGGGCGGGCGCGCGAACAGCGCGGCGTCGATTTCGAAATCGCGCACGCGGTCGATCAGGCAGCCCGTCGTGCCCGTCAGCAGTTCGAGCGATACGTCGGGCCATGCATGGTGGTAGCGCGCGAGGAGGGTCGGCAGCCGGCTCGCGGCCGTGCTTTCCATCGTGCCGAGCCGCAGCCGGCCGCGCGGCGTGTCCTCGCGCACCGCGTCGCGCGCCTCGTCGGCGAGCGCGAGCAGGCGCTCCGCATACGGCAGCAGCGTATGCCCGGCCGGCGTCAGCACGAGCCGGCGGCCGTCGCGCACGAACAGCGCCGCGCCGAGCTCCTCCTCCAACTGCTTGATGCGCGTCGTGACGTTCGACTGCACGCGATTGAGCTTGGCCGCTGCGCGCGTTACGCCGTTCTCGCGCACGACCGCCCGGAAGATCGCCAGCGCCGCCAGGTCCATGATTCTCTCCACGGGATGACTTGATTCTCAATTATTCATTTTTAGAGAACGTTTGGTCAAGCTAGGATGGACACGTTCCGATTCCCGATCCGGCCGGCGTGCGACGCGTCGGCCCATGCCGCCATGTCTCGCTTCGATGCTCCGACCGCCGCCACGCGCGTGCTTTCGTCCGACCACGCCGACCGTCGCGCCCGCGCGGCCGCGCTCGCCTGCATGATCGGTCTGGCCGTCGTGCTCGGCGTCGGCCGTTTCGCGTTCACGCCGCTGTTGCCGCTGATGCTCGCGGACGGCTCGATCGGCCTGAAAGCCGGCGGCTGGCTCGCGTCGGCGAATTACGCGGGCTACTTCGTCGGTGCGGTCAGTTGCGCGGCGCTGCGCGTCGCGTCTGCGCGGATGGTGCGTGTCGGGCTCGTCGCGACCGTGCTGCTGACCGCCGCGATGGGTGCCGGCCACTGGCTGCCGGCGTGGCTCGTCGTGCGTTTCGTCGCGGGCGTCGTCAGCGCATGGACGTTCGTGTTCATGTCGCAATGGGGATTGCGGCGCCTGGCCGAGCTGAGTGCGCCCGAATGGAGCGGGGTGATCTACGCGGGGCCGGGCGTCGGCATCGTCGTGACGGGGCTGATCGGCAGTGCGCTGGCCGGGCAGCGTGCGGCGGTGGGCTGGCTCGGTTTCGCGGTGCTGTCGGCCGTCCTGTCGGCAGCGATCTGGCGCACGTTCGGTGCGGCGTCGGCCTCGGCGCACGCGCAGGCGGCGCCGCATCCGGCCGCAGGGGCGCTCGCCGCCCCGGCGGCGCGGGCCGCCACGCGAAGCCGTCGCGCGGACGCCGCGTGGCTCGTCGTGCTGTACGGCGCGCCGGGCTTCGGTTACATCGTCACCGCGACGTTCCTGCCGGTGATCGCCCGCGCCGCGCTGCCGGCCGGTTCGCCGTGGCCCGACCTGTTCTGGCCGATGTTCGGCGCGGCGCTGATCGTCGGCGCGATCACCGCCGCGCGGCTGCCCGCACACTGGGACAACCGGCTGCTGCTCGCGGCCGGCTGCGCGACGCAGGCGCTCGGCATCGCGGCCGGAATCGTGTGGCCGAACGCGGCCGGCTTCTCGATCGGCAGCGCGCTGCTCGGCCTGCCGTTCACCGCGATCACGCTGTTCGCGATGCGCGAGGCGCGGCGCCTGCACGGCGAGCGTGCGGCCGGGCTGATGGGCTATGCGACCGCGTCCTACGGCGTCGGGCAGATACTCGGGCCGCTCGTCGCGGCGCCGCTCGCCGCGCGCTTCGGGTCGTTTACGCCTGCGCTGTGGGTCGCGGCGGCCGCGCTGCTGATCGGCGCCGCAGGCTTCGCGGCGAGCGCCGCACACGGGCGCCGGTCATCCTGAAGCCGGTGGGGCCGGATCGTCTCGGGCGCGGGCAAACTCGCTAGAATGAAGCCTTTCCCGCGCCGAGCGGGTGCGCGGGCAGCCGGCAGACGGCCGTCCGGCGCTCGCCAGATTTCCATCGATGACCACCGCCGACTATCGCTTTTGCCCGCGCTGCGCGAGCCCGCTGACCGAGCGGGCCGATCCCGACCATGAGGGCGGCCGCATCCGCCAGGCCTGCCCCGATGAATCCTGCGGCTACGTGCACTGGAACAACCCGCTGCCCGTCGTCGCCGCGATCGTCGAACTCGACGGCAAGATCCTGCTCGCGCGCAACGCGGCGTGGCCCGAAGGGATGTTCGCGCTGATCACCGGCTTCCTCGAAAACGGCGAGACGCCCGAGGACGGCATCGCGCGCGAGGTATTCGAGGAAACCGCGCTGAAGGCCGAGCACGTATCGCTCGTCGGCGTGTACGAATTCATGCGCAAGAACGAGCTGATCATCGCGTACCACGTGCGGGCGTCGGGCACGGTGTCGCTGTCGCCGGAACTGCTCGAATACAAGCTCGTCGATCCGCCGCTGCTGCGCCCGTGGCGCGCCGGCACGGGCGTCGCGCTCGCCGACTGGATGCGTGCGCGCGGCCTCGATTTCGAATTCGTCGACCGGCCGGGGCAGTGACGCACCGGCCTGCCCGCAGCATGCCGTCCGCCGTGGCGCGCGCGATCGCGTCGCGGCGCTTCGTCGCCGGCCGGCGCGCCGCGTCGTGCGGCCGTCACGCGTCGTCCCCGTCGTTTCCTCCGCTTCCATCGTCCTGACCGCCATCGCCATGTCCGACAAGCCGCAGCCGCGTCCGCGCGACGCCTATCGCCACTTCCTGCCGATCACGACCCGCTGGATGGACAACGACGTCTACGGGCACGTGAACAACGTCGTCTACTACAGCTACTTCGACACCGTCGTGAACGAGTACCTGATCCGCGCGGGCGTGCTCGACGTCGAGCACGGGCAGACGATCGGGCTGGTCGTCGAGACGCAGTGCAACTACTTCGCGCCGCTCGTGTTCCCGCAATCGGTCGACGCGGGCCTGCGCGTCGTGAAGCTCGGCACGTCGAGCGTGCGCTATGAAGTCGGGCTGTTCGCACAAGGCGATGCGTTGCCCGCCGCGCAGGGGCATTTCGTGCACGTGTACGTCGATCGCGGCACGCGTCGCCCGGTGCCGCTGCCCGATGCGCTGCGCGCCGCGCTCGAACCGCTTGCCGCCTGACGATACGCGGTGCACGCGTTCGCGCTCCAGGCCTTCAACGGCCTCAGCTACGGCTTGCTGCTGTTCATGCTGTCGGCCGGCCTCACGCTGATCTTCAGCGTGCAGGGCGTGCTCAACTTCGCACATGCGAGCTTCTACATGCTCGGGGCGTATGTCGGCTACGGCATCGCGGCCTCGGCGGGCTTCTGGCCCGCGCTCGTGCTCGCGCCGCTGGCCGTCGGGCTGCTCGGCGCCGGCTGCGAACGCGCGCTGCTGCGCCGCGTGCAGTCGCGCGGCCATACGAGCGAACTGCTGCTGACCTTCGGTCTCGCGTACCTGATCGGCGAGGGCACGAAACTCGCATGGGGTCTCGCGCCGCTGCCGGCGCCCGTGCCGCCGCTGTTCGACGGCGCGCCCGTGACCGTGTTCGGTCTCGCGTTGCCGCGTTACCGGCTGTTCATGATGGCGATGTCCGCGACGATGCTGGTCGCGCTCGGCGGGCTGCTGCGCGCATCGCGCATCGGGCTCGTCGTGCGCGCGGCGCTCACGCATCGCGCGGCCGTCGAGGCGCTCGGCTACGACGTGCCGCGCGTGATGACGGCGCTGTTCGGTGCGGGCACCGCGCTCGCGGCGCTGGCCGGCGTGATCGGCGCGCCGCTCGCGGTGATCGAGCCCGCGCTCGCCGAGACGGTCGGGTCGGTCGTGTTCGCGGTCGTCGTGATCGGCGGCCTGGGCTCGCTCGGCGGCGCGTTCGTCGCGTCGCTCGCGGTCGGCTTCGCGCAGACCTTCGCGGCCGCGAGCGACACGTCGCTGCGCGACCTCGCGCAATGGACGGGCATCGCGCTGCCCGACAGCGTCGCCGCGGTGTCGATCGCGCAACTGGCGCCGCTGGTGCCGTACCTGCTGCTCGTCGCGGTCCTGGTCGCGCGGCCGCGCGGGCTGTTCGGCGAGCGTGCCGATGCCTAGCCGCGCACTGGCCGGATGCGTGCGCTGGGCGCTGTTCGCCGCGTGCGTCGCGCTGCCCGCCTGGCTGTGGCCGCATGGCGCGGTGCTCGGCTATCTCGCGCAGACGGCCGCGCTCGTCGTGCTCGCGCTGTCGTACAACCTGCAGCTCGGCACGACCGGGCTGCTGTCGTTCGGGCATGCGGCATTCGCGGGCCTCGGCGCGTTCGCGGCCGCCCACTGGTTCAACCACATCGGCGGCCCGCTGCCGCTGTTGCCGCTCGTCGGCGGCATGGCCGGCGCGGGCTTCGGATTCGTCGCCGGGCTGCTGGCGACGCGCCGTTCCGGCACCGCGTTCGCGATGATCACGCTCGGCCTCGGCGAATGCGTCGCGGCCGCCGCGTGGAGCGTGCCCGCGTGGTTCGGCGGCCTCGGCGGCGTGCCGATCGATCGCGCGAGCGGTGCGCCGTGGGGCAACGCGCATTTCGGTGCGCCGGCGCACGCGTATGCGTTGATCGCCGCGTGGTGCATCGTGTCGGCGTGGGCGATGCATGCGCTGACGCGCACGCCGCTCGCGCGGCTCGCGAACGCAGTGCGCGACAACCCGGCGCGCGTCGCCGCGCTCGGCACCGATCCGCGCCGTGTGCGGCTCGCGATGGTCACCTGCGCATCGTTCTTTGCCGGCATCGCCGGCACGCTGACGCTGATCGACGTCGAGATCGCGACGCCCGACAGCGTGTCGATGGCGCGCTCGGCGACCGTGCTGATCGCCGCGGTGATCGGCGGCACCGGCGCATGCTTCGGGCCGGCGGCCGGCGCGGCCGTGCTGACCGCGCTGAGTATCGTCGTCGCGGGCGTGTCGCGCGCGTGGGCGCTGTATCTCGGCGTGCTGTTCGTCGCGATCGTCGTGGCCGCGCCCGGCGGGATCGCGGGCATTGTCCGGGCGCTCGCGCATGCGCTGCGGCGCGGCGCGCCGGCCGTCGAGCGATGGCGCGTGCTGTGCGCCGTCGGTGCGTGCGCGTTCTGGGGCGTCGCGATCGTCTGCGCGGCCGAGCTCGGCTATGCATGGCGCTTCGCGCAGGACGACGGCACGGGCCTCGCGTTCGGCGCGTGGGGCATCGACGCCGATACGCCGGCCGGCTGGGCCGTCGCGTGCTCGGCGGCCGGCATCGGCACGCTGCTGTGGAGCTGGCGCGCGCGGCTCGGGCATGGCGCGGCGGTGGCCACGCAGGAGGACGCGCGATGAACGGCAACGCAATCGCGCTTCACGGCGTCGTGCAGCGCTTCGGCGCGCAGACCGTGCTCGACGGTGTCGACTTGAGCATCGCGGCCGGCGAGCGCCATGCGCTGATCGGGCCGAACGGCGCGGGCAAATCGACGCTGTTCGGCGTGATCGCCGGGGCGACGCGGCCGACGCGCGGGCGCGTCGTGCTGCACGGCGTCGAGTTGCGCGGACGCGGGCCGGTTGTCGCGAGCCGCCTCGGCATCGGCCGCAGTTTCCAGCAGACGAGCGCGTTCGCGCGCCTGACCGTGTTCGACAACCTGCGCTGCGCGGCGCTGCATGCGCCGGCCGAGCGGCGGCGCTGGTGGAACCGGCTGCGCGAATCGGCGTCGGTCGATCTCGCGGCGGCACGCGTGCTGCACGACATCGGCCTCGACGCGCGGCGCGACACGCCGGCCGCCGAGCTGAGCTATGCGGAGCAGCGCGCGCTGGATCTCGGGATCGCGCTCGCGAGCGGCGCGCGTACGCTGTTGCTCGACGAACCGACGGCCGGCATGAGCCGCGCGCAGGCGGCGCGGATGATCGCGCTGATCCGCGCGACGACGCAGGGCCGCACCGTGCTGATGATCGAGCACGACATGGACGCGGTGTTCGGTTTCGCCGAACGCATCACCGTGCTCGTGCGCGGCACGGTGGTCGCGACCGGCGCGCCCGACGCGATCCGCGCCGATTCGCGTGTGCGGGCCGCCTACCTGGGCGAGGGCGCGGCATGAGCGCCGTGCTCGATATTCGCGGGCTGCGTGCGTGGTACGGGTTGCAACCCGTGCTCGACGGCGTCGATCTCGCGCTCGCGCCGGGCGAGACGCTCGCGCTGCTCGGCCGCAACGGCTCGGGGCGCTCGACGCTCGCGAAGGCCGTGATGGGGCTCGTGCGCACGGCCGGCTCGGTGCGCATCGCCGGCGCCGAATGCGCGGGTGCGCGGACGTTCGAGATCGCGCGGCGCGGCGTCGCTTACGTGGCCGAAAGCCGCGACGTGTTTCCGCTGCTGACCGTGCGCGATAACCTGCGGCTCGGTTTGCGCGGCGCGAGCGGCGCAACCGAACGCGCGGCGCTCGACCGCCTGTTCGAGCGTTTTCCGCTGCTGGCCGCGCGCGCGGGCGTGAAAGCCGGGCGGCTGTCGGGCGGCGAGCAGCAGGTGCTCGCGCTGGTGCGCGCACTCGCCGGCCGGCCGCGCGTGCTGATCGTCGACGAACCGGCCGAAGGGCTCGCGCCGCTCGCGGTCGACGAAGTCGGTGCGTGCCTCGCCGCGCTGCAGGCCGACGGCGTGTCGATCGTGCTGATCGAGCAGCGGTTGCAGCTTGCGCCGCGGCTCGCGCGGCGCGCGGCGGTAATGGGGCGCGGACGGATCGTCTACGACGGTGGGCTCGACGGGCTGGGCGGCGAGGTTGCTCACGCGTGGCTGAGCGCCGGCTGACGGCATCCAGTCGATTGTTCGGCAAACTCCGCCAGTCAATTCGCTTTGGGCCGCTTTATCGCCGCGGTGCCGCACCGTACATTGCCTGTCAGGCCGGTCGTCATCGCAACGCATCGATGCAACGACGCATCGACGCATCGACGCGTCGTCTCGGCAACCGGCGCCATCCATCGAACGTCTTCTGACTGAGGAATGAAATCATGAGCAAGCTGGCAGGCAAGGTAGCGATCGTCACGGGCGCATCGAAGGGCATCGGCGCGGCAATCGCGAAGGCACTGGCGGGCGAAGGTGCATCGGTCGTCGTCAACTACGCGAGCAGCAAGGCAGGCGCGGATGCGGTCGTGAGCGCGATCGCGGAAGCGGGCGGCCGCGCGGTCGCGGTCGGCGGCGATGTGTCGAAGGCCGCCGACGCGCAACGCATCGTCGATACCGCCATCGAAACGTATGGTCGTCTCGACGTGCTCGTCAACAACTCCGGCGTGTACGAATTCGCGCCGATCGAAGCGATCACCGAAGAACACTACCGCCGGCAGTTCGACACGAACGTGTTCGGCGTGCTGCTGACCACGCAGGCGGCGGTCAAGCATCTCGGCGAAGGCGCGAGCATCATCAACATCAGCTCGGTGGTGACCAGCATCACGCCGCCCGCCAGCGCCGTGTACAGCGGCACGAAGGGCGCGGTCGACGCGATCACCGGCGTGCTCGCGCTCGAACTCGGCCCGCGCAAGATCCGCGTGAACGCGATCAACCCGGGGATGATCGTGACCGAAGGCACGCACAGCGCGGGCATCATCGGTTCCGATCTCGAAGCGCAGGTGCTCGGCCAGACGCCGCTCGGCCGCCTCGGCGAGCCGAACGACATCGCGTCGGTCGCCGTGTTCCTCGCATCGGACGATGCACGCTGGATGACCGGCGAACACCTTGTCGTGAGCGGCGGGTTGAACTGAGTCGACATTAGGGGGCCGTGCGCGCGGCAACGTGCCCCCGCGACTGCAGCGTCGCAGGCCCTGCTGCCCCGCACCTCCGCTGCGCGGATTCGGTCGGGTTTGCGAAAACGCGAATTTCGATATTTAATTCCTCTGAACTGATCCGGCGGATTCGAATCCGGACGCAGACGGCACACATCGCTGGCCGGCCGGGTGCACATCGGCGGCGCGACCGTCGGCACGCTGCCGACGCCGACATGGTTCGTCTTTGGGGAAGCGGGGCATGAGACGTGCGGTCATCACGGGGATCGGCATTGCGTCCAGCATCGGCAGCGATGTCCCGACCGTGCGCGAAGCGTTGCGCACGGGTCGCAGCGGTGTCGTGTTTTCCGAATCGTTCAGGGACGCGGGATTGCGCAGCCACGTCTGGGCACCTGTCGAGGTGCCCGCTGCCGACCGAGTCGATCGCCGGCATCTCCGATGGATGACCCCTGCCGCGCTGCAGGCGTTCGCATGCATGCAACAGGCGATCGACGACGCGCGGCTGCCTCCGCGTCTGGTATCGAACGAGCGCACCGGCGTGATCGTCGGCAACGCGTGCGGGATGTCGCTCGGATACGTCCATGCGGTCGATGCCATGCGTACGCGCGGAGTGCGCGGCGTCGGCGCGTACGACATCGTGCATTCGATGCCGTCCGTGCATGCCGCGTGCCTTGCCGTCGCGTTCGGCGTACGCGGCGTGAGCTATGCGATCTGTGGCGCGTGCGCCGCATCCGCACAGTGCATAGGCCATGCCGTCGAATTGATCCGGGCGGGCACGCAGGACATCGTGTTCGCCGGCGGCGCTGAAGAACTGGGCTGGGAAATCGCATGCCAGTACGATGCGATCGGCGCACTGTCCACCCGCTTCAACGATACGCCGATGCGTGCGTCGCGCACCTATGATGCGGCTCGCGACGGCTTCGTGATCTCGGGCGGCGCAGGGATCGTCGTGGTCGAGGAAATGAACCATGCCATCGAGCGCGGCGCGCGCGTGCATGCGGAAGGGATCGGCTACGGCACGACGACCGACGGCATCGACATGGTCCTGCCGTCCGGCGAAGGCGCCGAGCGCAGCATGAGGCTCGCGTTGCTCGGTATCGATTTGCCGATCGACTATCTGAACACGCACGGCACGTCTACGCCCGTCGGCGACATCCGCGAACTCCGCGCGATTCGGAATGTGTTCGGCGAGGCCGCGCCGCCGTTGTCGTCGACCAAGTCGACGACCGGCCACGCGCAGGGTGCGGCCGGCGTGCACGAATTTATCTATGCACTGCTCATGATGAGCGGGGGATTCATTGCACCGAGCATGAACATCGAGCAGCTCGACGACGGCGCACGTGGCTTCGACATCGTCACTGCGACCACGCAGCGGAAACTGACGACCGTGATGACGAACAGTTTCGGTTTCGGCGGCGTCAATGCGACCCTCGTCATGACGAACGCCTACTGTGCGCAGACGCAATAGCACGCTGCCGCATGCCTTTTTCCGAACTGCCGATTTCTCCTGGAGGTCTCGACATGGACGCTGCTCCCTGCCATCGCAGTCATCATCTTTCGCTGCGCGTGCCGTTCGCGGATGTCGATCTCGGCGGCGTCGTCTATCACGCGAACTACCTGCGCTGGTTCGATCAGGCCAGGATGGAATGGTATCGCGCCAACGGCATCGATCTCGCGCACATGATGGCCGAGCTGCGAACCGGACTTATCGTCTGCCGTATCGAGACGGAGTTCCTGTCGCCGGCACATCACGACGAACCGTTGACGATCCGCACGACACTCGCCGAGTTCACTCGCGTACGTCTCGCGTTCCAGCAGGAGGTCTATCGCGACGATACGCTGCTGGCAAAGGGGCGAACAGGGCTCGCCGGCGTGAATCTCGACACGCTGCGGCCCGTTCGGGTTCCGTTTGCGTTTCGCGTCGAATGAAAGAGGGATGCCGAGGGGCTGCGCGATCCGCTGCCCATCGGCCGCGAGCGGGGGCGACGCGCTACGCGCTCATCGCCAGCGCATTCGCGCCGACGTGCCACCGCAAGCATTCGACGACGAGCGCGTGATCGCGTTCGGAGCCGAGGCCCGCGATCGCCATTGCGCCGACGAGGCCGGCGCCGGCGATCCGCAACGGCACGCCGCCGCCGTCGAGCGCGTAGTCGTCGTCCGACAGGCCCTGCGACCGCAGCGACCAGCCTGCACGCCGAAAGCGCGCGCCGACCGCGAGCGAACTCTGGCCGAAACGCAGGACCGTGTTTTGCCGTCGGCGGATCGCATCGCCGTCGTGCGCGCCGCTACCGTCGAGCGCGCAGTAGAACAGCAGCGCCTGCTCGCCGACGATGCCGACCGCAATCGGCAGCCCGCGTCGCGACGCGAGGTTGACCGCGATTTCTCCCATGCGGCGCGCGACGGCTGCATCGAAGTGCGGCAGCGCCGGAGTCGACGCATCGTCGTCGAAGGCGTGGGGTTCGAGGCGAAAGGGGGACGTCACCATGGCGGGCTCCGTGGCGTTGCCGGCTCGATACGCGGGCCGGGCGTCGCATCGTCACGGGCCGCGTGGGCCCGTCTTCCGTTCAGTGCTTCGGCGCTTCGGTACTTCAGCGTTTCGGCGCCGCGTCGAGCATCCATTCGTGCGCGGGGTCGTTCTTGAACGCCCACGCGCGGCTCGGCCCGGCCATCACGTTCAGGTAGTACAGGTTGTAGCCGTGAGGAGCCACGACCGGGTGGTAGCCGCGCGGCACCATCACGACGTCGTGGTTCTCGACCGCGCACGCCTCGTCGAGGCTGCGGTCGTCGGTGTACACGCGCTGGAACGCGAAACCCTGCGGCGGATCGATCCGGTGATAGTAGGTTTCCTCGAGCGAGGTTTCGTCGGGCGCCGCGTCGCGGTCGTGCTTGTGCGGCGGATAGCTGCTCGAATGGCTGGCCGGCGTGACGACTTCGACGACGAGGAGGCGCTCGGCGGCCGGGTTGTCGCCCATCAGGATGTCGCATACGTAGCGCGTGTTGGTGCCTTGCCCGCGCACCGAGCGGCGCATCCGTTCGCCGTCGAGGCGCCGCACGGGCTTGTCGCCGCTCGCGTACGGCGCGGTGCACAGCGCGACTTCCGCATCGCGCGTCGCGACCAGCGTGACGCGCTTGCCGCCCGGCACGTACAGCGCGTCAGGCGATACGTCTTCGAATACGCTGTCGCGCTTGCCGAGCGCGTCGTAGGTTTCGCCGTCGACGTCCGCGCGCACCGTGCCGGTCAGCACGACGACGCACAGTTCGCGCGTGCCCGTGTCGAGCGTCTCGGCGTCGCCGGCCTTCAGGCGCAGCGCGCGAAAGCCGACGTGCTTCCAGCCGGCCGATTCGGGCGTGACGTTGCAGATTTCGCGGTCGGCGGATGCCTTGACCAGCAGGGGAGAAATCGTCATGAGATGGGTCTCCGCAATAGGGTGGGGCGCGAATGCCCGGGCGCTTGCGCGCGGGTTCACGCGCTCAACCGGTCGACGATCGCGCGCAGCGATTCATAGCCCTTCTTCGCATACGCATAGCTCGGCGCGACGGCCGGATCCTGCTCGGCCTCGACGACGAGCCAGCCTTCGTAGCCGGCGTCCTTCAGCGTGCGCAGCGTCGCGTCGTAGTCGAGCGCGCCGTCGCCCGGCACCGTGAAGGTGCCGTTGATCACGCCGTTCAGGAAGCTCCAGCCGTCGTTGCGCGCCTGGTTGACGACCTGCGGCCGCACGTCCTTGCAATGCACGTGCGCCACGCGCGATACGTGTTTCTTCAGCAGCGCGACCGGGTCGGCCGCGCCGCCGAAATACGCGTGACCGGTGTCGAACAGCAGGAACACCTTCGCGGGGTCGGTCAGCGCCATCAGCCGGTCGACGTCGTCCGGCGATTCGACGTACGCGCCCATGTGGTGATGGTAGGCGAGCCGGATCCCGTAGGTGTCGAGCAGATGCGCGCCGAACGCGTCGAGGCGCGCCGCGTAGCGCCGCCACGCTTCGTCGTCGACGAAACGCGGCCGCTTCGCGACCGGCGTGTCGATGCTGCCCTGGATCGTGCCCGCGCATTCGCCGTACACGACGACCGTCACGTCGTTGAATTGCAGCTTCGTCATGTGCGCGCGGCAGCGCTCGATTTCCGCCGCGACGGCATCGGCGTCGGTCATGCCCGGCGCGACTTCCGCGAGAAAGCCCGAGTACCAGCCCGACACGCACACGAGCCCGAATTCGGCGAGCTTCGCCTTCAGTTCGGGGCCCGTCTTCGGAAACTTGTTGCCGAGCTCGAAGCCCGCATAGCCGATTTCGGCGCCTTCCTTCAGCGCCGTCTCGAGCGGCGTCTCGCCGCCGAGCGACGGCAGGTCGTCGTTCATCCACGACAGGGGATTGATGCCGATGCGGACGTTCCAGCTCATGTCTTGCTTCCTCGATTCGATTCGGATGATGGGGGGCGGGGCATGTTCGTGGCGCAGCGTGCGCAATCAGCGCCGCTGCCGGGTTTTCGCGTCGAGATACGCCTGGTGCGCGCGTTCGACACCGGCGCGTGCGGAGACCTGCGGCACCGCGACTTCCCACCACGCGCCGCCGTCGTCGGTGGTGCGGCGGTGCGTGGTGTCGATCACGAGCACCTGGCTCTTCGTCGCCGCCCGTGCGCGTTTCATTTCGCGGCGCAACTCGCCGACGTCGCGCACGTGCACGGCTTCCGCGCCCATTGCGCGCGCATGCATCGCGAAGTCGATCGTCGAGCGTTCGCCGCCTTCGGGCACGCAGTCGTCGAGCATGTTGTTGAAGCTCGCGCCGCCGCAGTTGAGTTGCAACCGCTCGATGCAGCCGTAGCCGCGGTTGTCGAGGATCACGACGATCAGCTTGCGGCCGAGCATCACGGAGGTCGCGAGCTCCGCGTTGAGCATCATGTACGAGCCGTCGCCGACGATCACGATCACTTCGCGCCCGGGGCGTGCAAGCTTCGCGCCGAGACCGCCCGCGACCTCGTAGCCCATGCACGAATACGCATAGTCCATGTGGTAGTTGCCCGGCACGCCGCTGCGCCACAGCTTGTGCAGTTCGGCCGGCAGCGTGCCGGCCGCGCAGACGACGAGGTCGTCGCGCGCGCTGTCGCGCCCCGCGTCGGCCGCGGAATCGCGCACCGCGCCGATCACTTCCGCGTCGTACGGCAGCGTGTCCGTCGGAATCCGGGTGGTCAGCGCCGTCACGCGCGCGTTCCATGCGGCGGCCTGGTCGCGGTTCGCGGCCGTCCACGCCGCGTCGGCGCGCCAGCCGGCCAGCGCGGCCGACAGCTGGCCGAGGCCCGTACGCGCGTCGGCAACCAGTTGCCGGCCGCGTTTCTTGCCCGCGTCGAACGGCTGCACGTTCAGGCTCAACAACGTTGCGTCGCCGTAAAGCGCGTGCGAGCCGGTCGTGAAATCCTGCAGCCGCGTGCCGACCGCGAACACGACGTCGGCCTGTGCGGCCGCGCGATTGGCGGCGGGGGAGCCCGTCACGCCGATCGATCCGAGGTTCAGCGGGTGGTCCCACGCAAGGCTGCCCTTGCCGGCCTGCGATTCGGCCACCGGCACGCCATGCGTGTCGGCGAACGTGCGCAGCGCGTCCCACGCCTGGCTGTACAGCACGCCGCCGCCGGCGACGATCAGCGGCTTCTTCGCGGCCTTCAGCACGTCGAGCGCATCGGCGAGTTCGAGCGGGTCGGCCGGCGGCCGGCGCATCCGGATCACCGGCGGCGCGAAGAAATCCTCGGGCCAGTCGTACGCGAAGGTCTGCACGTCCTGCGGCAGCGCGAGGCACACGGGGCCGCACTGCGCGGGATCGGTCATCACCTGGATCGCGCGCGGCAGCGCGACGAGCAGTTGCTCGGGCGACGCGATGCGGTCGAAGTAGCGCGTCACCGGCCGGAAGCAGTCGTTCGCGCTGACGTCGCCCTGTTCGAAATCCTCGACTTGCTGCAGTACCGGGTCGGGCAGCCGCGACACGAACACGTCGCCGGGCAGCAGCAGCAGCGGCAAGCGGCCGACGTGCGCGAGCGCGGCGGACGTGAGCATGTTGGTCGCGCCGGGGCCGATGCTCGACGTCGCGGCCATCATCCGCTGGCGGAAATTCGCTTTCGCGAACGCGACGGCCGCGTTGGCCATCCCTTGCTCGTTGTGCGCGCGAAACGTCGGCAGCCGGTCCTTCTCGGCATGCAGCGCCTCGCCGAGCCCGGCCACGTTGCCGTGGCCGAAGATCGCGAACACGCCGCCGCAGTACGGCAGGATCTCGGTGCGGCCGTCGGGCTGGACGACTTCGGCGCGCAGGGCGGCCAGGTAGCGCACGAGCGCCTGGCTGACGGTCAGTCTTACGGTGGTGGTCATCGTCGGTCGATAGAGAGAAGTCGGGTGGTCGTCGCGAACACGGGCATCAGGCTGCGGCGGCGGCGCGCGCGGCGGCCCGGCGGCCCAGCCACGCGTCGACCAGTTGCGCGAAGTTGCCGGCCACTTCGTCGATCAGCGCCTGATCGTCGATCCGGCCCGCGAACCAGTTCAGCGATGCATCGGCCCACAGCGTGCGCCCGACCATGAAGCCCTTGACGATCGGGTTGGTCGCCGAGCGGAAGCTGTCGACGAGGTATTGCAGCGGCTGGTTCAGCCCGAGGATCACCGCGCCGCGGCAGTACGGGTCGCGCTCGGCGATCAGCGCGGCGAGCCGTGCCCAGCCGTCGGCGCTCAGCGGCGTGAGCTTCCACCATTCGGGCTTCACGCCGAGGTTGTAGAAGCGCGCGACCGTGCGCAGCACCGCGTCGTCCTCGGTGCCGGCCGGCGTGACCGCGCGCGGCGGAATCATTTCCAGCAGCAGCTCGTTGCCGCTCGCGCGCGTGGCTTCCCACAGTTCGAGCACGCGCTGCTCCTGCTCGACGCGCAGATCGACGGGGTCGTCGGGGTGATAGTGAACGAGGCACTTCACGACCTGTTCGGTCGGCCAGTGCGTGAGCGACGAGCCGACCGAACGTGTCTCGTCGAACCGCAGCGGCCGCGAGCCCGGCAGCTCGACCGGCCGGCCGACCCACCAGCCGCGCCCGGTGGCCGATGCGAGTGCGTCGCCGCCGTACGCGCCGCCGTCGATCAGCACGCCGACGTGGCCGGCGATGCCGCGATCGCGTTCGACCTGTTCGACCGCGCGCACGAGCAGGCGCTTCAACGTGCTGATCCGCGCTTCGTCCGCGCCGGCCTGCACCGCGAGCTCGTAGAACTGGCTGCGATGGTCGAACGCCATCACGCACAGGTCGTCCCATTCGCGGCGCGGCACCGTCACGCGATGCAGGTGCGCGAGCGTACGGTCGGCATCGACCGCCGGATTGCGGCTGCCGCCGAACCAGTGCGCGAGCTCGGCCGGCGTCGGCATCGCGGCCGAGCACGCGTGGCGCGACACGACGATCGCGCCGCATGCGTTCGCGATGCGCGTCGATTCGGCCCAGTCGCGCCCGCGCAGCAGCCCCGACAGCAGGCCCGACAGGAACGCGTCGCCCGCGCCGAGCACGTTGAGCACCTCGACGCGTTCGCCGACGAAGGTCGGCGCGGCGTCGATGCGCGCGGGAACGTCGCCTTCGATCACGCAGCAGCCGAGCGCGCCGCGCTTGACGACCAGCGTCGCGTTCGTGATCGCGCGCACCGCCTGCAACGACGCGATCAGATCGTGCGGCACGCCGCCCGCGATCAGGAATTCCTCTTCGGTGCCGACCAGCAGATCGAATTCGTCGAGCACCTGCTGCAGTTGCCGCGTTACCTGCGCGTTGGGTACGTAACGGTTCTCGCCGGCGCCGCGCGCGGTCAGCCCCCACAGCACCGGCCGGTAGTCGATGTCGAGGATGCGCACCGCGCCGTGGCGGCGCGCGTAACCGAGCGCGGTCAGCGATGCCTCGCGCGTGCCCGGCGTCGACAGATGCGTGCCGGTGATCGCCAGCGCGCGGCAACCGGCGATGAAGTTCTCGCTGATCTCGTCGGCGCGCACGGCCATGTCCGCGCAGTTCTCGCGCACGAACAGCAGCGGGAACGTATCGCGATCCTTCAGCCCGAGCAGCACGAGCGCGGTGAGGCGCTCGCGATCGGTCTGCAGCTGGCTCGTGTCGCAGCCTTCGCGCTCGAGCGTCTCGCGCAGGAAGCGGCCCATCTGCTCGTCGCCGACGCGCGAAATCATCGCGGTCTTCAGCCCGAGCCGCGCGACGCCGAACGCGACGTTGCCCGACGAGCCGCCGAGATACATCTGGAAGCTGCGCGCGTCTTCGAGGCGGCTGCCGTACTGCTGCGCATAGAGATCCACGGCCACACGGCCGAGGCAGGCGAGATCGATGGGGCGGTCACTCGGAAAGTTCAGCAGGCTCATATCACGTGTCACGCTCGCGGCCGGCGTTCGGCGCTGCCGGCGGATTAGGGGACCGATCCGGCGGCGGCTGTCCGCGGCATGTGCCGCACGACGCGAGGCTACCTGCCGCCGGGATTCGGGCTACGGACGCAGTCTAGACTTTTTGGAAATCCAGTTCCCTAGGTGAAATCACGTAGAAATAAATTTCCAAATTCTCGAGGAAGTGATCTACAGTTTCATCCGGATGCTTCAGTCCCGATCGGACAGATCGGACTCGGCCCGGCGGCGCGCAATGCGCCGTCTTCCGCCCCCCGGAGATGAGGAGACAGATTGATCATGAAGACCAAGCTGATGGCCGTCGCGGCCGCCGCGATCCTGGCTGCGCCGCTCGCGCATGCGGAGAAGATCGGCGTGACGATGGCATCGTTCGACGACACGTTCCTGACCATCCTGCGCAACAGCATTGCCGATTCGGCGAAGAAGGACGGCGCGACGGTGCAGATCGAGGACGGCGGCAATGACGTCGGCAAGCAGTTGAGCCAGGTCCAGAACATGATCGCGCAGAAAGTCGACGCGATCATCGTGAACGCGGTCGATACCGACGCGACGCCGAAGATCACGAAGATGGTGACCGCGGCGAAGATCCCGCTCGTCTACGTGAACCGCAAGCCGGTCGATTTCGACAAACTGCCGGCCGGCGTCGCGGTCGTCGCCTCCGACGAAAAGCAGTCGGGCACGCTGCAGGCGCGCCAGGTGTGCAAGCTGCTTGGCGGCAAGGGCGACATCCTCGTGCTGATGGGCGAGCTGTCCAACGAATCGGCGCGCGCCCGCACCAAGGACATCGAGGACGTGATCGCGACGAAGGATTGCGCGGGCATGAAGATCGTCGACAAGCGCGAAGGCAAGTGGAGTCGCACGCAGGGCCAGGACATCACGATGAACTGGCTGAGCTCCGGGACCAAGTTCGACGCGATCGTGTCGAACAACGACGAAATGGCGATCGGCGCGATCAACGCGCTGAAGGCCGCGCGCAAGCTGACGCCGAAAACGGTCGTCGCAGGCATCGACGCGACGCCGGACGGCCTCGCGGCGATGAAGGCCGGCGAGTTGAAGGTGTCCGTGTACCAGAACGCGACCGGGCAGGGCGCGCAGGCCGTCGCCACCGCGCTGAAGCTCGCGAAGAAGCAGCCCGTCGATCGCTACGTGAACGTGCCTTTCGAGCTCGTGACGCCGGAGAACATGAACCAGTACGCGAAGCACTGACCGGTTTTTCCGCTGAACTGCGCGGGCCCGGCACGGCCGGGTTCGCGCGCGACTTTCGAGGAACGTCCATGTTTACAGCCAGGATCGCGCGCTCGATGGCCAGCGAAAGCGCGCCTGCCGCCTCGTCCGCCGCGCCCGGCTCGTCCGGTGCGGCCATGGCCGACTGCGTGCTCGAGGTGCGCGGCGTCGGCAAGTCCTTTCCCGGCGTCGTCGCGCTCGACGGCGTGCAGTTCCGCGTGCGGCGCGGCACCGTTCATGCGCTGATGGGCGAGAACGGCGCAGGCAAGTCCACGCTGATGAAGATCATCGCCGGCGTCTACACGCCCGACCAGGGCGAAATCCTGATCAACGGCGAGGCGGTCGTGCTGAACGGCCCGCTCGATGCGCTCGACCGCGGCATCGCGATGATCCATCAGGAGCTCAACCTGATGCCGTACATGACGGTCGCGGAGAACATCTGGATCCGCCGCGAACCGAAGAACCGCTTCGGCCTGATCGATCACGCCGAGTTGCGCCGCCGCACGGCCGCGCTGTTCGAGCGGCTGTCGATCGACATCGACCCGGAAACCGACGTGCGCACGCTGACGGTCGCGAGCCGCCAGATGGTCGAGATCGCGAAGGCCGTGTCGTTCGACTCGGACGTGCTGATCATGGACGAGCCGACCTCCGCGCTGACCGAGAAGGAAGTCACGCACCTGTTCCGGATCATTCGTCAGCTGCGCGAACAGGGCAAGGGCATCGTCTACATCACGCACAAGATGAACGAGCTGTTCGAGATCGCTGACGAGTTCTCGGTGTTCCGCGACGGCAAGTACATCGGCACGCATGCGTCGAGCGACGTCACGCGCGACGACATCATCCGCATGATGGTCGGGCGCGAGATCACGCAGATGTTCCCGAAGGAAGAGGTGCCGATCGGCGACGTCGTGCTGTCGGTGAAAGATCTCTGCGTCGACGGCGTGTTCCGCGACGTGAGCTTCGAGCTGCGCGCGGGCGAGATCCTCGGCGTCGCGGGCCTCGTCGGCTCGGGGCGCTCGAACGTCGCGGAGGCGCTGTTCGGCGTCGTGCCGGCCACGTCGGGCGAGATCCGCATCGACGGCAAGCCGGTGCGGATCGCGACGCCCGCGCAGGCGATGAAACACGGGATGGCGTTCCTCACCGAGGACCGCAAGGACTCCGGCTGCTTCCTGAATCTCGACCTGCTCGCGAACATGGAAGCGGCGGTGCTCAGCCGCCGCTACGTGAAGTTCAATTTCGTGCAGCAGGCGCAGTTGAAGCGCGACTGCGAGGAAATGAGCCGGATGCTGCGCGTGAAGTCGCCCGGGCTGCACGAGGAAATCCAGAACCTGTCGGGCGGCAACCAGCAGAAGGTGCTGATCGGTCGCTGGCTGCTCACGCAGCCGCGCATCCTGATCCTCGACGAACCGACGCGCGGCATCGACGTCGGCGCGAAGGCCGAGATCCACCGGCTCGTCAGCGCGCTTGCCGCCAAGGGCGTCGCGGTGCTGATGATCTCGTCGGAAATGCCGGAAGTGCTGGGCATGAGCGATCGCGTGATGGTGATGCACGAAGGGCGCATGACCGGCATCGTCGATCGCAAGGACGCCGACCAGGTCCGCATCATGGATCTCGCGTCGCGCTGAGCCGAAACAAGATTGGAGACAACTGAAATGGGCAACCTGAACCCGGTCGCGGATGCGCAGACCATGACACTCAAGTCGCGGCATACGAAGTGGCCGCCCGAACTGAGCATCTTCCTCGTGCTGGTCGGCATCAGCCTGTTCTTCGAGATCCTCGGCTGGATCGTCGTCGGCCAGAGCTTCCTGTTCAATGCCGAGCGGCTCGAAATCATCGTGCTGCAAATGGCCGTGATCGGCATCATCGCGGTCGGCGTGAACCTCGTGATCATCACCAGCGGGATCGATCTCTCGTCGGGGTCGGTGGTCGCGGCGGCCGCCGTCGTGTCGGCGAGCCTCGCGCAGGTGTCCGACTTCCCGCGCGCGGTGTTTC
Organism: Burkholderia sp. ABCPW 11; assembly: GCF_001523445.1. NCBI lineage: Bacteria > Pseudomonadati > Pseudomonadota > Betaproteobacteria > Burkholderiales > Burkholderiaceae > Burkholderia > Burkholderia sp. ABCPW 11. The sequence goes on from NZ_LOVM01000088.1 coordinate 35,041, forward strand.
CGCACCTGACCGACTTGCCGGTGATCTGGCCGGTGCTCGCCGGCGTGTGCGTCGGGCTGCTGGTCGGCCTGCTGAACGGTACGCTGATCGCGATGACGGGCATCCCGCCGTTCATCGCAACGCTCGGCACGATGGTCGCCGCGCGCGGCTTCGCGAAGTGGTTCACCAACGGGATGCCGGTGTCGATGCTGACCGACTCGTTCGCGGCGATCGGCGCGGGCGCCAATCCGGTGATCGTCTTTCTCGTGATCGCCGCGATCTTCCACGTCGTGCTGCGCTACACGCGCTTCGGCAAGTACACGTATGCGATCGGCGCGAACCGCCACGCGGCCGTCGTATCGGGCATCAACGTCACGCGACACCTGATCTTCGTCTATGCGATCGCGGGCCTCCTGAGCGGGATCGCCGGCACCGTGACGGCCGCGCGCGCGATTTCCGGCCAGTCGGGCATGGGCGTGATGTACGAGCTCGATGCGATCGCGGCCGTCGTGATCGGCGGCACGTCGCTGTCGGGCGGCCTCGGGCGCGTGACGGGCACCGTGATCGGCGTGCTGATCCTCGGCGTGATGACGTCGGGCTTCACGTTCATCCGCATCGACGCGTATTACCAGGAGATGGTGAAGGGCGCGATCATCGTCGCGGCCGTGATCGCCGATCAGTACCGCAACAAGAAGTCGCGTCGCTGACCGATTCCGACGCGGCCGACACCACGCAACTTTCCAGGAAGAAGATGAAGATCGCTCTGGACCCCTACATGATTCGCCACCTGCCGCTCGACCGGCTGCCGCACGCGGTCGCCGAACTCGGCTACGACCAGATCGAGCTGTCGCCGCGCAGCGACTTTCTCGACTGGTGGGTGATGCCGCGCGCGACGCGCGAGCGCATGGCCGCGTTCCGCCAGGCGATGCGCGCGAGCGGCGTCGGTCTCGCGTCGCTGCAGCCGATGTACCGCTGGGCGAGCCCGTTCGAGGACGAGCGGCAATGGGCCGTGCGCTGCTGGCAGAAGGCGATCGAGGTCGCAGTGGAGATGGAGTGCCCGCTGATGGTGTCCGAGTTCGGGCGCGGCGCGTCGCCGGAGCGTTCGGTCGGCGAGCGGCCGGGCGCGAACCCGAAGGAGCTGTGCGAAGCCGCGTGGTTCCGTTCGATGGACGCGCTGCTGCCGATCCTCGAGCGCGAACGCATCGTGCTGTCGGTCGAGCCGCATCCGGAAGACTGGATCGAGCAGCTGCAGCCGGCGATCGACATCGTCACGAACATCGGCTCGCCGTCGCTGAAGCTGTCGTACATCGCGCCGCACACGTTCTACTACGGCGACGACATGGCCGCGATGATCGCGGCCGCCGCGCCGATTCTCGCGCACGTGCGCGTGGCCGACACCTTCGACCACCGCAAGAGCAGCCAATTGCGCTACATCGTGAACCCGCCGGGCTCGAATCAGATCCGCGTGCACCAGCATCTCGACATCGGGCAGGGCGAGATCGACTGGGACGTGTTTTTCGGCGCGCTCGGCAGCGCCGGCTTCGACGGCGTGATGTCGTCGTGCGTGTTCGCGTGGGAGGACCGCGCGGAAGCGTCGTCGCGCTACATGCGCGACACGATCCAGCGCTACGTCGATCGCCATTTCGAGCGGGCGGCTGCGCGCTGAGCCGTTTGGGAACCATTGTTGACCGGCGCGGCACGGGCCGCGCCGCTGATGAACGAACGACTGGAGATATTCGGATGACGTTGCAAATCGGTGTGATCGGCTGCGGCGCGATCGGCCAGGACCATATCCGCAGGCTTACGCGTACGCTGTCCGGCGCACGCGTGGTAGCCGTCAACGACATCGACCCGCAGCAGGCGCGCGATGCGGTGACGAAGTACGGGCTCGACGCGGAAATCTACGGCGACGGTCACGACGTGGTCGCGGCCGTCGACGTGCAGGCCGTGCTCGTCACGTCGTGGGGGCCGACGCACGAAGCGTTCGTGCTCGACGCGATCGCGCACGGCAAGCCGGTGTTCTGCGAGAAGCCGCTGGCGGTCACTGCCGACGGTTGCATGCGCATCGTCGAGGCCGAGATCGCGCACGGCAAGCGGCTCGTGCAGGTCGGCTTCATGCGTCCGTACGACGAAGGCTATCGTGCGCTCAAGCGCGTGATCGACAGCGGAGAAATTGGCGCGCCGCTGATGCTGCATTGCGCGCACCGCAACCAGTCGGTCGGCGAGCGCTATACGACCGACATGGCGATCACCGACACGCTGATCCACGAGCTCGACGTGCTGCGCTGGCTGCTCGGCGAGGACTACACGAGCGCGCAGGTCGTCTACCCGAAGAAGACGCGCCATGCGAGCGCGCATCTCGCCGATCCGCAGATCGTGCTGCTCGAAACCGCGAGCGGCGTGCGTATCGACGTCGAGATCTTCGTGAACTGCCAGTACGGCTACGACATCCAGTGCGAGGTGGTCGGCGAGAACGGCATCGCGAAGCTGCCCGATCCGCCCGCGGTCGGGCTCAAGCATGCGGCGCGGCAGTCGGTCGAGATCATGACCGACTGGAAGGAGCGCTTCATCGCGTCGTACGACGTCGAGCTGCAGGCGTTCGTCGACGGCGTGCGGCAGGGCGCGCTGACCGGCCCGTCCGCGTGGGACGGCTATGCGGCGGCGGTCGCGGCCGATGCGTGCGTGCGCGCGCAGAAGAGCGGGGCGGTCGAGCCGATCGCGATGGCCGAACGCCCGGCGTTCTATCGCGGCTGAACAGGCCGGACACGTTGACATCGGGCCGCGTGACCACGCGGCCACGCACCGCTTTCCTGATGGACTGACCGACATGACGATGAAGATTGGCTGCGCGCCGTGCTGCTGGGGCGTCGACGACGTGAAGAATCCGCACCTGCCGCCGTGGCGGCACGTGCTCGCCGAAGCCGCACTGGCCGGCTATTCGGGCATCGAGCTCGGCCCGTACGGCTATATCCCGCTCGAGCTCGACGTGGTGAGCGCGGAGCTCGAGCGTCAGCGCTTGAGCATCACTGCCGGCACGATCTTCGACGACCTGGTGTCGCCGGAGAACCTGCCGAACCTGCTGCGCCAGACGCGCGACATCTGCGCGCTGATCACGCGCTTGCCGAAGCTGCCGACGCAGCCGGGCCAGCGCCATGCGGCGCCGTACCTGGTCGTGATGGACTGGGGCCACGAGGAGCGCGACTATGCGGCCGGTCACGGCGATCGCGCGCCGCGGCTGTCCGACGAGCGCTGGGCGCGGATGGTGGACCATATCCGGCAGATCGCGACGCTCGCGCGCGACGAGTTCGGCGTGCGCGCGGTGATCCATCCGCATGCGGGCGGCTACATCGAATTCGCGGATGAGATCGACCGGATCGTCGCCGACATTCCGGCCGAGACGGCGGGCCTGTGTCTCGACACCGGCCACCTGCATTACTCGGGCATGGACCCGCAAACGTGGCTGCGCCGCCATGCGGCGCGGCTCGACTACGTGCATTTCAAGGATATCGACGCGGCCGTGTACGACGCGGTGATGGGCGAGCACATCGCATTCTTCGCGGCCTGCGCGCGCGGCGTGATGTGCCCGATCGGCACCGGCGTGCTCGACTACCGCGCGATTCGCCACGCGCTCGACGAGATCGGCTACGCCGGCTACATCACGATCGAGCAGGAGCGCGACCCGCGCAATGCCGGCACGAGCCTGCGCGACGTTGCCGCGAGCCGCGCGTTTCTCGCATCGGCCGGGTTCGCGTGATCGGCCGTCGGCCCGACCCCTTGCACACACTCTGAACACTGAACACGGACAGGAACACGACAATCATGATCGACGGACAGATTCTGCTCGGACATTCGATTCGCTGGGGCATGGTCGGCGGCGGGCTCGGCAGCCAGATCGGCTACAGCCACCGGTCGGCCGCGTTGCGCGACGGCAGCTTCCAGCTCGTTGCCGGCGCGTTCGACATCGATGCCGAGCGCGGGCGGCAGTTCGGCGTGAAGCTCGGCGTCGCGGCGGACCGCTGCTATCCCGACTACCGGACGATGTTCGACGCCGAGGCGAAGCGTGCCGACGGCATCCGCGCGGTGTCGATCGCGACGCCGAACAACACGCACTTCGAGATCTGCCGCGCGGCGCTGAACGCGGGGCTGCACGTGGTCTGCGAGAAGCCGCTGTGCTTCACGACCGAGGAGGCCGAGGCGCTGCAGCGTCTGTCGGTCGAGAAGAACCGCATCGTCGGCGTCGCGTACGGCTATTCGGGACACCAGATGATCGAGCAGGCGCGCGAAATGATCGCGCGCGGCGATCTCGGCGAAATTCGCATCGTGCAGATGCAGTTCGCGCACGGCTTTCACAGCGACGGCGTCGAAGCCGCGAGCGCCGCCGCGCGCTGGCGCGTCGACCCGAAGTTCGCGGGGCCGAGCTACGTGCTCGGCGATATCGGCACGCACCCGCTGTACATCTCCGAAGTGATGGCGCCGGACCTGAAGATCAAACGGCTGATGTGTTCGCGGCAGAGCTTCGTGAAGAGCCGCGCGCCGCTCGAGGACAACGCGTTCACGATCATGGAATACGACACGGGTGCGATCGGCTACGTGTGGTCGAGCGCGGTGAACGCCGGCTCGATGCACGGGCAGAAGGTGCGCGTGATCGGCTCGAAGGCGAGCGTCGAATGGTGGGACGAACATCCGAACCAGTTGCGCTACGAGATCCAGGGGCAGCCCGCGCAGGTGCTCGATCGCGGGATGCCGTACCTGCACCCGAACGCGACGCGCGAAGACCGCATCGGCGCCGGGCATCCGGAGGGGCTGTTCGAAGCGTGGTCGAACCTGTACGCGCGCTTCGCGCTCGCGATGGATGCGGCCGATCGCGGCGACGTGCAGACGTTGAAGCAGATCCGCTTTCCGGACGTCCATGCGGGCGTCGAAGGCGTGCGGTGGGTCGAGAACTGCGTGCGGTCCGCCGATGCGGGCGGCGTGTGGGTCGACTATCGTTGAGCGAGGGGGCGGGCCGGCTGCGCCGCGGATCGTCGCGCTCGGTCGCGACGGCCGGCTTGGTAGACACCCTGATCTTTACGACGCCGCGAGTGCGTTGGACAATCGCTCCCAGTCTTGCCGTGGAGCGTATGCAAGCGATGATCGAGCGCGTGGGAGCGAGCAGGCGGCGCGGGCCGCGCCGCAAACGTGATTAAATTCGCCCTTCATGCATGTATCCAGTCGAGCCCCGGGCCGCGTCCGCCAGCATCGCGCGCGCATCGGGGCCGTCAACTTCGCGCTATCCGATGAGTTCATCCGAGAAACCTCCCGCCACCGTCGAGCAGTTCCTGCAGCATCTGACGCAGGAGTACGACGGTCTCAGCAATCGCCTGAAGGTGATTGCGCGTCATGTGGAAACGCATCGGGACCAGCTTGGGCTGGAAGGCATCCAGTCGCTCGCGGAGGCTTGCGGCGTCCAGCCGTCGGCCGTCGTGCGCTTCGCGAAGCACTTCGGCTTCTCCGGGTTCTCCGAGATGCAGCGGCTGTTCCGCGAGGGGCTCGCGCAGCAGATCGCGCCGGGGCGCGCGTACAGCTTGCGGCTGCGCGACGTGATCGAAGCCGGCTCGTCGAGCCTGCAGCCCGAGCAGATCGCCGACGAATTCATCAAGGGCAGCATTGCCGGGATGCAGCAGTTGCGGCAGACGCTCGATTCGCAGGCGCTCGCGCAGGCCGTGGATTTGCTCGCCGATACGCAGGCGATCTGGATCGCAGGGTCGCGGCGCGCGTTTCCGATCGCCGCATACCTCGACTATGCGCTGCAGCACACCGACAAGCGGATCGGCCTGTTCAGCGCGCTCGGCAGCATGCATCTCGGCCAGATCCGGTCGGTGCGCGCGGGCGACGTGATGATCGCGATCTCGTTCATGCCGTATGCGGACGAGACCGTGCAGGTCGCGCAGCAGGCCGCGCAGCGCGGCGCGCGGCTGATCGCGATCACCGACAGCCGGATGAGCCCGCTCGCGCGGGAGGCGGAAGTGACGCTGATGGTGCAGGAGAGCGCGACGTTCGGCTTTCGTGCGCTGACCGCCACGATGGGCCTCGCGCAGAGCCTGTTCGTCGCGCTCGCGTACCGGCTCGAGTTGTCCTATATGCCGACCGCCGACGGCGCGCACGGCACGAAAGCCGGTTGATGCCGACTGCCGGTGCGCCGCCCGCCGGACGGATCGGCGGATGGCGCACCGGCCGGCTTACTTCGCGGTCGGCATCGCGAATTCGGCGCCCTTGCCGATGCTCGACGACCAGCGCTGCATCACCGACTTCTGGCGCGTGTAGAAGCGCACGCCTTCCTCGCCGTACGCGTGCATGTCGCCGAACAGGCTCTTCTTCCAGCCGCCGAAGCCGTGCCATGCCATCGGCACCGGGATCGGCACGTTGATACCGACCATGCCGACCTGGATGCGCCGCGCGAATTCGCGCGCGATGCCGCCGTCGCTCGTGAAGCACGACACGCCGTTGCCGAACTCGTGCGCGTTGATCAGGTCGACCGCTTCGCCGAAATCCTTCACGCGCACGCAGCCGAGCACCGGCCCGAAGATCTCTTCCTTGTAGATCCGCATGTCGGGGCGCACGTGATCGAACAGCGTGCCGCCGGTGAAGAAGCCGGCTTCGCGGCCCGGCACGCGCAGACCGCGGCCGTCGACCACCAGTTGCGCGCCTTCGTTTACGCCTTGCTCGATATAGCCTTCGATGCGCTTGAGCGCTTCGCCGGTGACGATCGGCCCCATCTCGACTTCCGGCGACATCCCGTCGCCGATCACCAGCTTGCGTGCGCGTTCGGCGAGCGCCGGCACGATCTTGTCGGCCACGTCGCCGACCAGCACCGCGATGCTGATCGCCATGCAGCGCTCGCCGGCGGAACCGTATGCGGCGCCGATCAGCGCGTCGACGGCCTGCTCGATGTCCGCATCGGGCATCACGACGAGGTGGTTCTTCGCGCCGCCGAGCGCCTGTACGCGCTTGCCCGACTGCACCGCGCGCTGCTGCACGTAGGCTGCGATCGGCGTCGAGCCGACGAAGCTGACGGCCTGCACGTCCGGGTGGTCGAGGAGGGCATCGACCGCGCCCTTGTCGCCCTGGACGACGTTGAACACGCCGGCGGGCAGGCCAGCCTGCGTGAGCAGGTCGGCGATGAACAGCGCGGCCGACGGGTCGCGCTCGCTCGGCTTCAGCACGAACGTGTTGCCCGTCGCGATCGCCACCGGGAACATCCAGCACGGCACCATGCACGGGAAGTTGAACGGCGTGATGCCCGCGACGACGCCGAGCGGCTGGCGCATCGTCCAGTTGTCGATGCCGGTGCTGACCTGGTCGGTGAAGTCGCCCTTCAGCAGTTGCGGCACGCCGCACGCGAATTCGATGATGTCGATGCCGCGCGCGACTTCGCCCTGCGCGTCCGAGAACACCTTGCCGTGTTCGGCCGTGATGATCGCCGCCAGCGTGTCGCGGTGCTCGTTCATCAGTTGCAGGAAGCGGTGCAGCACGCGCGCACGGCGGATCGGCGGCGTCGCGGCCCAGGCCGGGAACGCGGCGTGGGCGGAGGCGACGGCCTGCCGCACTTCGCCGTCGTCGGCCAGCGCCACGCGGCGCACCGCGCGACCGAGCGCCGGATTGAGGACGTCCTGGAAACGGCCGCTGCGGCCGGCGACGGGCGCGCCGTCGACATAGTGGCCGACGTCTGCGTCGGACGTGTACGCGGGAACCGGATTCATCGTGTCTCCTGAGGATGAGGGGGAACAGCACCTAGTCTAGGGAAACCGGCACGGCCGGAGAAGGCCGCGAAACTTGATTCACTGTTCAGAATTCTGAATAATCAATGGATGAATCAGCAAAATGTCCAGGCGCTCTGGCCGCACATCCATTCGCTGACGGTGCTGGCCGCGGCGGGCAGTTTCACGGCCGCCGCGCAGCGGCTCGGCATCAGCAAGGCCGCGATGAGCCAGCGCATCGCCGATCTCGAAAAGGCGGCCGGCGTGCCGCTCGTGCGGCGCACCACGCGCAGCGTGCGGCTCACCGATGCGGGCCAGACGCTCGTCGACAGCACGCGCGACGCGTTCGAGTCGATCGGCCAGCATTTCGCACGGGTGAAGGATCTCGCCGGCGAGCCGCGCGGGCTGCTCCGCCTGACGGTGCCGGTCGCGCTCGGGCGCCAGCAGATCGTGCCGCATCTGCCTGATTTTCTGCGCCAGCATCCGGGCGTACAGATCGAGCTTGACCTGTCCGACCGCCTGCATTCGCTGACGCAGGAAGGCTTCGATCTCGCGATCCGCCATACGACCACCGCGCCGCAGACCCATGTCGCATGGAAGCTGTGCGACACGCGTTCGCTGCTGGTCGCGAGCCGCGACTATCTCGACGCGCGCGGCGCGCCGCGCCACCCGAGCGAACTCGTCGATCACAGCTGCCTGTGCTACCTGCGCGAGCACGAGCCGGCCGCGTGGAGCTTCGAGCCGGACGGCCGCCGGCGCCAGCGCGTGAGCGTGCCGGTGCGCGGCAGTTTCGCGGCGAACAACAGCGAGGCGATGCGCGAGGCCGCGCTCGGCGGGCTCGGCATCGCGCTGCTGCCCGATTTCAGCGCGCGGCGCGACCTCGACGCCGGCCGGCTCGTCACGCTACTCGACGGCTGGCGGCCGTCGGGCGCGTTCGGCGACCACATTTTCGCGATCCGCCCGTACAGCCCGGTCGTGCCGAGCGCGGTGCGCGCGCTCGTGCGGCACCTGCGCGAGCGGCTCGCGGGCGGTTTCTCCGGCGCGTGAGCCGGGCGGCGGGCGTCGGGCCGCGGGCGGGCCGGGCAGGCGCGGCGGCGCTGCGGTAAAATCGCGGCTTCCATCCGCGCCGTGTGCGGCGCGTCATTCGAAGGTCGACAGCCGATGCAGATTCACAAGGAAGTGGACGCGCGCGGGCTCAATTGCCCGTTGCCGATCCTGCGTGCCAAGAAAGCGCTTGCCGATATGGAGAGCGGGCAGATCCTCAAGGTGCTCGCGACCGATCCGGGCTCGCAGCGCGATTTCGCCGCGTTCGCGAAGCAGACGGGCAACGAGATCGTCGAGTCGACGACCCAGGACAAGATCTTCGTGTTCCTGATGCGCCGCCGCTGAAGGCGCGCATCGCACGTTCCGCCGCGCCACGCTCCCGGCCGGCCGCGTCTGGCCGGCCAGGGCCGACAACGGGCTCATTTGCATTGGAAACGCGCCAAAAGCGCAACACCGGAGCCGGCGCAGGCCCTCGCTCAGGCTCGTGGTCCATTGGAAAGCGCTTGCCGCGCCTGTCTGACAATTCTTAAACCTCGTTGCGTGACCGGCTGCGTATACTGACGCGGCCGGTCGTCCGCTCCCAGCGGAGGCGCCGGCCACGGTACGTCGCACGGCGGGCTCGGGGGCCATGCCTGACGCTACCGTCGTACAACGGGGAGAGGACATGTCCTTCAGACCAGGGACCCTTCGAAGTCCGTCCGGAGCGGAAAGCATTGCGCCCGTGCGCACCTCGGAATTGAACCGGATCGAGCTCGATCCGCAACAGGACCGCCACGCGCGTGCCGCGCTGGAAGCCTATGCGGATTCGGCAGCGGCCGAGATGCCGTGGCTGGCCGAGTGGCTCGACGAACGGCTGCGCGATGCCGCGCGGGACGACGGCGCGGGCCCGACCTACTGCGGTGCGACGATCGAACGCGTGTTCGATCTGGCGCAGGCGTGGGCGGCAGGCCAGCCCGACTATGCGGCCGGCGCATGGGAGCGCGTGCGCGACCAGTTGCAGCGGATGCTTGCGCAACGGCCGCTGTCGGAGCGGCCCTCGCCGGGCGTGCCGACAGACGATTTTGCCGAGCCGGTGGCCGGCATCGCGGGCGCCAAATAGGCGTCCGGTTGCGCAGCAGAAAGGATTATTCGAAGAAAGGGCGATAGTCCGCGCAATTTCTTGGCGAATTTCATACTACTATGATGAAATCGCCGGTTCGTCCGTGCCCCGTTTTTGAGATATTTGGCCGGGGTCGCCAATTTGCGCAGGAGGCGCGAGCGGCGAACGACGGCTCGCCGGCCGGTATCCGGCGCCGCGCGCAGGCTGCGCGGCCGGGGCAGGTGCGGGAGCCGAATGGACGGATCGACTTCGATTTGCGGGGTGCTATGAGAATTGCTGTACTGGATGACGATCCGGCCCAGACGGATTTCGTCAGTCAAACGCTGACGGCCGTCGGCCACACGTGCTATGCGTTCAAGGAAGGCAAGGCCCTGAAGAAGCGCCTGCAGCGCGAGACGTTCGACCTGCTGGTGCTCGACTGGAACGTGCCCGACATGTCCGGCGAGGAAGTGCTCAAGTGGGTGCGCGCCAACCAGACCGAGCACAGCCTGCCGATCATCTTCATGACGAGCCGTGACGACGAGGCGGGGATCACGCAGATCCTCAACGCCGGCGCCGACGATTACGTGGTCAAGCCCGTGTCGGGCCCGATCCTGCGCGCGCGCATCGGCTCGCTGCTGCGCCGCGCGTATCCGGTCAACGCCGAGGCGACCGTCCGCGAATTCGATCAGTTCCGTTTCGACGTGAACCTGAAGCAGGCGTACGTCGGCGACAAGGCCGTGAGCCTCACGCAAAAGGAATTCGAGCTCGCGCTGCTGCTGTTCCAGCATCTCGACCGGCCGCTGTCGCGCGCGCACATTCTCGACCTCGTGTGGAAGCAGGCGACCGACATTCCGTCGCGCACGATGGATACGCACATTTCGATGCTGCGCACGAAGCTCGGCCTGCGGCCCGAAAACGGCTACCGTCTCGCGCCGATCTACGGGTACGGCTACCGGCTCGAACGGGTCGGCCAGGGGGAACCGGAGTGACCGCGCGAATCACGCAGCGCACGGCCAGCCTGTGCACGGCGGCACTGCGCGCGGCCTGCGCGGTCGCGTTCGCGTTCGCCGCGCAGCAGGCCACGGCGCAGCCGCCCGCCGCCGCGGGCAAGACGGTCGTCTATCGCACGCAGGCGGGCGACACGCTGTACGACGTCGCCGCGCGTTACCTGCAAGGCGCGGACGACTGGCAACTGCTCCAGCAGATCAACGGCGTGCCGGCGCCGAAGCGCCTGCAGCCCGGCGTCGCGCTGAAGCTGCCGGTCGCGCGGCTGCGCAAGGAAAAGCTCACCGCACGCGTGATCGCGGTGCAGGGCACGGCCGAGCGCGCGTCGGGCGCCACGTCCGGCACCCCGTTCGCGCCGCTCGCGAACGATGCGACGCTCGCCGAAGGCGACCGCGTGCGCACCGGCCCGAACGGCTTCGTGACGATCGAGCTGGCCGACGGCACGCACATGAGCCTGCCGCCCGACAGCCAGCTCGACCTGAAGTCGCTGCGTCGCACGGTGCTGACCGGCACGCTCGATCGCGAGTTCGAACTCACGCGCGGCTCGGTCGACAGCGAAGTCACCCACCTGAGGAAACGCGACGATCGCTTCCAGATCCGCTCGCCGTCGGTCGTCGCCGGCGTGCGCGGCACGCGCTTTCGCGTGAACTACGACGCGGCCGGCACCGCGTCGACGCGCGTCGAAGTGCTCGACGGCACCGTCGGCGTCGCGGGCGCCCGGCAGCCGGCCGGCGCGACGCTCGTGCATGCGAACTTCGGCAGCGTCGCGACATCGTCCGGCGCGGTCGGCGCACCGGTCGAACTGCTGGGCGCGCCCACGCTCGCGCATCCCGACAAGGTGCAGGACGAGCCCGACGTCGCATTCGACGTCACGCCGCTCGCGCAGGCGCATGCGTATCGCGTGCAGCTCGCGCACGACGCGGGGCTGCTCGACCTGTTCCGCGAAACGCGCACCGATTCGCCGCGCGCGGTATTCCGCGACGTGCCGAACGGGAATTACTTCGTGCGGATCGCCGCGATCGATGCGAACGGCCTCGAGGGGCAGCCGCGCACCTATGCGTTCGAACGCCGCGTGATGGGGCTCGACGCGAGCGCGTCGCAGGGCGCGGGCGGTTACGAGTTCCGCTGGTCGCCGAACGGGTCGGGCAAGAATGCCCGTTACCGGTTCGTGCTGTCGCGTTCGAAGGACCTGAGCGCGCCGGTCGTCGACCAGGTCGGCCTGCACGCGCGCCAGATCACCGTCGCGCACCTGCCGGCGGGCGAGTATTTCTGGGCCGTGACCGTCGAGGAATTCGAAGGCGGCAAGTTCTACGAGAAGACCAGTCCGGTCAGCGCGTTCACGTTGTCGCGCTGACCCGCGGCGCATGAAACTCGACTCCGTTTCCCCGCGGCGGCGCCTCGGCCGCCGCTTCCTGATCGAATGGATCGCGATCGGCTGCCTCGGGATCGCGGTGATCCTTGCGTGCGCGCTCGGCCGCCTGTCGTCGAGCGTCGACGGGTTGATCTACGACCGGCTGCTGATGCTGCGCAGCCTGCCGCTGTCGCCCGACGTGGTGGTGGTCGACATCGACAACCAGAGCGTGTCCGCGCTCGGCCGCTGGCCGTGGCCGCGCGACGTGCATGCGCGGCTGCTCGACACGCTCGCGCGCGCACAGCCGGCCGCCGTCGTCTACGACGTGCTGTTTACCGAACCGTCGCCCGAGGATCGCACGTTCGCGAACGCGATGAGCCGCGTGCCGACTTTCCTGCCGGTGCTGCTGAGTCCCGAGCAGGCGGACGGCACGCGGTCGGTCGATCCGCCGGTCGCCGCGCTCGCCGCGCGCGCGACGGGGCTCGGCCATATCAATCTCGAAGTCGATCGCGACGGCATCGTGCGCAGCGTCGCGCTGTTCGAAAGCGACGGCCGCGTGCGCTGGCCGCAACTGATGGTGCCCGTGTACCGCGCGATCCAGGCCGGCCGGCTGCACCCGGTCGGCGGCGTGCCCGGTGCGAACGCGCACGACCTGTCGCGCGATGCGGCGGGCGACGGCCGCTACCTGATTCCGTTCAGCCGCAACACGCCCGCGTATCCGACGCTGTCGTTCGACGACGTGCTCGAAGGGCGCGTGAAGCCCGACGCGCTGCGCGGCAAGATCGTCGTCGTCGGCGTGACGGCATCGGGGCTGTACGATCGCTTCGCGACGCCGGTGTCCGGCGAGTTCGGCCCGCTGGCCGGCGTGTATATCCATGCGAACGTGCTCGACATGCTGGCGACCGGCAGCGCGATCTCGCCCGCGTCGCGCGTGGGATTGTTCGTCGCGTCGCTGCTGCCGCTCGCCGTGTTGCTGGGCGGCTTCCTGATGCTGTCGCCGTGGCGCGCGCTGCTGCTGACGCTGAGCCTTGCCGCGCTCGCCGTGGTCGCGAGCATGGCGCTGCTGTTCGAGGCGCGCATCTGGCTGACGCCGGCGCCCGCGATCTTCGGGCTGATCGCCGTCTACCCGATCTGGAACTGGCGGCGGCTGGAAATGACGATGTCGTATCTGCGCCGCGAGCTGCAGCGGCTCGCCGACGAGCCGCACCTGTTGCCCGAGGCACCGCGCACGCGCAGCGTCGGCGGCGACGTGCTGGAGCGGCAGATGGCGCTGATGGCGCAGGCCGCGCAGCGCGTGCAGGACATGAAGCGCTTCGTGTGGGACAGCCTCGACAGCATGCCCGAGCCGATCTTCGTGACCGACCTCGCCGGCACCGTGCTGATCGCGAACCACGCGGCGAAACGCTACGGGTCGCGGCTCGCGCTGCCGTTGCCGGAAGGGCGGCCGCTGCGCACCGCGCTCGGCGAGCTGACGTTCATGAAGACCGTCGACGGCAACGCCGAGCACGACGCGGCGATCCGCGAGCGCTGGCCGGCCGTGCTCGACCCGACGCTCGAGGCCGAGCACGACGCGATGGCGCGCGGCATCGAAGTGCGCGATCGCGACGGGCTCGACCATCTGCTACGCTACGCGGCATGTACGAACGCGCAAGGGCGCGTGACGGGCTGGATCGCCGGCCTCGTCGACGTGACCGACCTGCATGCGGCCGAACGGCATCGCGAGGAGGCGCTGCACCTCCTGTCGCACGACATGCGTTCGCCGCAGTCGTCGATCCTTGCGCTCGTCGAGATCGAGCGCGATCGCGTCGAGAGCGACGCGATGCGCAGCCTGCTCGCGCGGATCGAGCGCTATGCGCACCGCGCGCTGTCACTTGCCGACGAGTTCGTGCAACTGGCGCGCGCCGAGTCGCAGGCGTACCAGCTCGAGGTGACGAGCCTCGTCGACGTGCTGATCGATGCGAGCGACGAGGTGTGGCCGCAGGCGCAGGCGAAGCACATTCGCATCGAGTCCGACGTGGGCGCCGACATGTGCTGGGTGCGCGCGGATCGCTCGCTGATTACGCGCGCATTCGTGAATCTGTTGAACAATGCGGTCAAATACAGTCCGTCCGACACGGTGATCACGTGTACGCTGACGGTCGAGCACGCATCGAAGCGGATGTTCTGTACGATTCGCGATCAGGGGTACGGCATTGCGCCGGAAGATCAGCGGCATCTGTTCGAGCGTTTCAAGCGATTCCATGCCGGCGAGCGGCCCGACATCCCGGGTTCCGGGCTCGGCATGGCTTTCGTGAAGACGGTCGTCACGCGCCATGGGGGCAGCGTGTCGGTCGACAGCGAAGTGGGTGTCGGCACCGCGGTGACGGTGTCGCTGCCTGCGATCGACGAGCCGTCCGCCTGACAGGGCCGGGCGCGGCGGCAGGCATTTGGGGAAAGTCATGAGAAAGCAATGGGCGGCGACCGCGCTGGCGGCGTCGCTGTTGACGGGGTGCGCCGGCGTGACGAGCGGCGTGAGTGCGGTCGGGCAGCCGAATGCATTTGCATCCGGCGCGCACGGCTACGATTTCGTACGGACGGCCGCGCAGCGGGACGACGCCGAGTACCGGCAGATCGAGTCGCTCGTACGCGACGAACTCGCGCGCCGCGGCTTCGATGCGCAGCCGCTCAAGGACGCGCGTTACCGGCTGTCGATCGCGTATGCGACGCAGCCGGCGGCGGTCGCGACGAGCGCCGACCGGTGCGGCGCGGCCAGCAGCGCATGCGTGACGGTCGACGGGCCGGCGCCGTTCGCGCTGCCGTTCGCCGGCAAGGTATACCGCCACGTGCTGACGCTGCGTTTCGTCGATGCGCAATCGGGCGCCGACGTCTATCGCGTGTCGGCGTCGCTGCGCGATCGCGATCCGGGCACGCAGCAGGCCGCACCGGCGCTCGTCAAGAGCACGCTGGCGAAGCTGCCGTTCGGCGACGGCGGCGGCTGGCTCGTCAAGACGAAAAAAGACGACGCGGGCGGGATGCCGGGCGTCGTCTCGGTGAAGCCGGCCGACGCGCGCTGAAGCGGTGGCCGGGAGGTGAGGCGAGCCCGCCGGGGCACGCCCTTGCCGCATTCAGACGGCGGGTTGGGCGCCGTCGCGCGTGCGCAGGTACGCATCGAATTCCGCACCGACTTCCGGGTGACGCAGCGCGAATTCGACCGTCGCCTTCAGGTAGCCGAGCTTGCTGCCGCAGTCGTAGCGCGTGCCCTGGTACTTGTAGGCCAGCACCTGTTCGTCGGCGAGCAGTGCCTGGATCGCGTCGGTGAGCTGCAGTTCGCCGCCCGCCCCGGGCTTCAGCGCGCGCAGGTGCTCGAAGATCCGCGGCTTCAGGATGTAGCGGCCGACCACGCCGAGGTTCGACGGCGCGACTTCCGGCGCCGGCTTCTCGACGATCGCCGACATCTTGACGATCGACTCCTCCCATTCCTTGCCGTCGACGATCCCGTACGACTTCGTCTCCGACGGCGGGATCTCTTCGACGCCGATCACCGAGCTGTGATAGTGGTCGAACACGTCGACCATCTGCTTCATTACCGGCGGATTGCCGTCGAGCAGGTCGTCGGCGAGGATCACCGCGAACGGATTGTCGGCGACCAGCTTTTCCGCGCACAGCACCGCGTGGCCGAGGCCGAGCGCTTCCGGCTGGCGCACGTAGAAACAGTCGACATGGCTCGGCTTGATGCTGCGCACGAGTTCGAGCAGCTTTTCCTTGCCGCGTGCCTCGAGTTCGGCCTCGACTTCGTACGACTTGTCGAAGTGATCCTCGATCGCGCGCTTGCTGCGCCCGGTCACGAAGATCATCTCGGTGATGCCCGCGGCGATCGCTTCCTCAACCGCGTACTGGATCAGCGGCTTGTCGACGACCGGCAGCATTTCCTTCGGGCTCGCCTTCGTTGCCGGCAGGAACCGCGTGCCGAGGCCGGCAACGGGGAATACCGCCTTGGTGACTTTCAACATGATCGAACCTTTATTCCTGTAATCGACTTGTCAGACGGTCTATGTTCACGTTCGCATTATAGTGAACGCAAACGACCTTACCGTTTGTTACGCAGGCAACCGATCGAGCTGCGCGCGCAGTTTTTCGAGCGTGCTCTGGAATTCCGCGACGCGTTTCTGCTCCTGTTCGACCACGGCCGGCGGCGCTTTCGCGACGAAAGCCTCGTTGCCGAGCTTCGCGTTGCATTTCGCGATCTCGCCCGTCAGGCGCGCGATTTCCTTCGACAGGCGCTCGCGTTCGGCCGCGACGTCGATTTCCACCTTCAGCACCAGCTTGTTCGGGCCGACGATCGCGATCGGCGCGCCGTGCGCTTGCTGGTCGAGCGCCGCTTCGTCGGCGAGGATCTGCACTTCCGACAGGCGCGCGAGCGCCTGCACGTACGGCGCGAACGAGCGCAGGCGCTCGGCGTCGCCGGCGGCCAGCAGCGGCACCTTGGTGGCCGGCGACAGGTTCATCTCGCCGCGCAGGTTGCGGCATGCGTCGACGATCGCCTTCAGGTCGGCCGCCCACTGTTCGGACGCCTCGTCGATTTTCTGCAGGTTCGCGACCGGATACGCCTGCGTCATCAGCGACGCCTCGCCGTCGGCCTTGCCTTGCGGATAGCGGCCGGCGAGCGGCGCGACCTTCTGCCAGAGCGCTTCGGTGATGAACGGGATGACCGGGTGCGCGAGGCGCAGCACCGTTTCCAGCACGCGCAGCAGCGTGCGGCGCGTCGCGCGCTGCTGTTCCGGCGTGCCGTTCTGGATCTGGACCTTCGCGAGTTCGAGATACCAGTCGCAGTACTCGTCCCACACGAATTTGTAGATGCTCGTCGCGATGTTGTCGAAGCGGTAATCGGCGAAGCCCTTCGCGATGTCGGCCTCGGTGCGCTGCAGCAGCGACACGATCCAGCGGTCGGCCGCCGAGAAGTCGAGATAGCCGCCGGGGCCGCAGTCGCCCGCGCCGCACACGTCCGGCTTGTCGTTGCCGCAGTCGTGGCCTTCGCAGTTCATCAGCACGAAGCGCGTCGCGTTCCACAGCTTGTTGCAGAAGTTGCGATAGCCTTCGCAGCGCGCGAGGTCGAAGTTCACGTTGCGGCCGAGCGTCGCCATCGACGCCATCGTGAAGCGCAGTGCGTCGGTGCCGAACGCGGGGATGCCGTCCGGGAATTCCTTGCGCGTCTTCTTCTCGATGGTCGCGGCCTGCTTCGGGTTCATCAGGCCCGTCGTGCGCTTCGCGACCAGCGCTTCGAGGTCGATGCCGTCGACGATGTCGATCGGGTCGAGCGTGTTGCCCTTGCTCTTCGACATCTTCTGGCCTTCCGCGTCGCGCACGAGGCCGTGCACGTAGACGGTATGGAACGGCACCTTGCCCGTGAAGTGCGTGGTCATCATCACCATCCGGGCGACCCAGAAGAAGATGATGTCGAAGCCGGTGACGAGCACCGACGACGGCAGGAAGTGCTGCAGTTCGGGCGTTTCGTTCGGCCAGCCGAGCGACGAGAACGGCACGAGCGCCGACGAGAACCACGTGTCGAGCACGTCTTCGTCGCGCTTGAGCGCGCCCGTGTAACCCTTCGCGGCGGCCTGCGCGCGCGCGTCTTCCTCGTTGCGCGCGACGAACACCTCGCCGTTTTCGCCGTACCACGCCGGAATCTGGTGGCCCCACCACAGCTGGCGCGAGATGCACCAGTCCTGGATGTTCTCGAGCCACTGGTAGTAGGTGGTCGTCCAGTTCTCCGGCACGAACTTGATCCGGCCGTCGCGCACCACGTCGAGCGACGTCTCGGTGATCGACTTGCCCGGATTGAACGTGCCTTCCGGCGCCGGCTTCGTCATCGCGACGAACCACTGGTCGGTCAGCATCGGCTCGATCACGACGCCCGTGCGGTCGCCGCGCGGCACCATCAGCTTGTGCGGCTTCACCGAGTCGAGGAAGCCCTGCGCGTCGAGGTCGGCGACGATTGCCTTGCGCGCGTCGAAGCGGTCGAGGCCGCGATACTGCTCGGGGCCGTTGTCGTTGATCTTCGCATCGAGCGTCAGGATCTCGATCGGCGCGAGCTGGTGGCGCAGGCCGACCTGGTAGTCGTTGAAATCGTGCGCGGGCGTGACCTTCACGACGCCGGTGCCGAACTCGCGATCGACGTAGTCGTCGGCGATCACCGGGATCTCGCGGCCCGTCAGCGGCAGCGTGACGAGCTTGCCGATCAGGTGCGCGTAGCGCTCGTCTTCCGGGTGCACCATCACGGCGACGTCGCCGAGCATCGTCTCGGGGCGCGTGGTGGCGACCGTGAGCGAGCCCGACCCGTCGACGAGCGGGTAGCGGATGTGCCACAGGTGGCCGTTTTCCTCTTCGCTCGCGACTTCGAGATCCGACACCGCGGTGAGCAGCACCGGATCCCAGTTGACGAGGCGCTTGCCGCGGTAGATCAGGCCCTGTTCGTAGAGCGTGACGAACACGTCGCGCACGGCGGCCGACATCTTGTCGTCCATCGTGAAATATTCGCGCGACCAGTCGGTCGACGCGCCGAGGCGGCGGACCTGGCCGGTGATCGTCGAACCGGATTTCTGCTTCCATTCCCACACGCGCTCGACGAATTTCTCGCGGCCGAGGTCGTGGCGCGACACGCCCTGCGCGTCGAGCTGGCGTTCGACGACGATCTGGGTGGCGATGCCCGCGTGGTCGGTGCCGGGCACCCACAGCGTGTTCTCGCCGAGCATCCGGTGATAGCGCGCGAGGCCATCCATGATCGTCTGGTTGAACGCGTGGCCCATGTGCAGCGTGCCCGTCACGTTCGGCGGCGGCAACTGGATCGCGAAATCGGGGCGGGACGGATCGAATGCCGGGGCGGCATAGCCGCGTTTTTCCCACTCCGGCCCCCATTGGGACTCGATGGTATGGGGCTCGAAGCTCTTCGCAAGCGTGTTGTCGCTCATGTTGGAAATCTGCCGAAAAATGCGTGAATTGGATGCCGAATCTGACAATTATAAATGGATGCCCATCGGCCAGCCATCGCGCAGCCGGTGCAGGCCCGTCGGGGCGCGGCCGCGACGGGCCTGCGATGCGCGCGCGACGTGCGGCCGAACGGATCGGAAACGGTATCGCGCGGCCGACTTATAATGGCGGGTCCGCATTTTTTCTCGCCCGTCAGCTGCCGCTCCATGCCCGATCTGCTCGCCAATCTGAACCCCGAACAACTCGCCGCCGTCACGTTGCCGAACGAACCGGCGCTGATCCTCGCAGGGGCGGGCAGTGGCAAGACCCGCGTGCTGATCACGCGCATCGCATGGCTGATCCAGCAGGGCTATGCATCGCCGCCCACCGTGCTCGCCGTCACCTTCACGAACAAGGCCGCGCGCGAGATGATGGCGCGCCTGTCGGCGATGATGCCGATCGACACGCGCGGGATGTGGATCGGCACGTTCCACGGCCTGTGCAACCGGATGCTGCGCACGCACTGGCGCGATGCCGGCCTGCCGCAGACCTTCCAGATCCTCGACACGGCCGACCAGCTGTCCGCGATCAAGCGGCTGATGAAGGCGGCGAACGTCGACGACGAAAAGTACCCGCCGAAGAACGTCCAGTACTTCATCAACAACGCGAAGGAGCAGGGGCTGCGCCCGGACAAGGTCGACGCGACCGACAACTTCAACCGCAAGTTCGTCGAGCTGTACCAGGCGTACGACCAGCAGTGCCAGCGCGAAGGCGTCGTCGATTTCCCCGAGCTGCTGCTGCGTTGCTACGAGCTGCTCGCGTACAACGCGCCGTTGCGCGCGCACTATCAGGCGCGCTTCCGGCACATCCTCGTCGACGAGTTCCAGGACACCAACAAGCTGCAGTACGCGTGGCTCAAGATGCTCGCCGGCGGTGAGAACGCGATCTTCGCGGTCGGCGACGACGATCAATCGATCTACGCATTCCGCGGCGCGAACGTCGGCAACATGCGCGACTTCGAAGATGAATTCCGCGTGCGCAACCTGATCAAGCTCGAGCAGAACTACCGGTCGCACGGCAACATCCTCGACGCGGCGAACCAGCTGATCTCGAACAACGCGCACCGCCTCGGCAAGAACCTGCGCACCGATGCCGGCCACGGCGAGCCCGTGCGCGTGTACGAAGCCAGCACCGATTCGCAGGAGGCCGGCTGGATCGTCGAGGAGATCCGTTCGCTGATCAACACCGGGATGGCGCGCAGCGAAGTGGCCGTCCTGTACCGCAGCAACGCGCAGTCGCGCTCGATCGAGCACACGTTGATGTCGTCGGGCATTCCGTATCGCGTGTACGGTGGCCTGCGCTTTTTCGAGCGGCAGGAAGTGAAGCACGCGCTCGCCTACCTGCGCCTGATCGACAACCCGAACGACGACACGGCATTCGCGCGCGTCGTCAATTTTCCGACCCGCGGGATCGGCGCGCGCTCGGTCGAGCAACTGGCCGACGCCGCGCGCCTGTACGGCTGCTCGATGGCCGCCGCGATTCCGTACGTGACCGGCAAGGCCGGCACGAGCCTCGGCGGGTTCGCGAACCTGATCGCGAAGATGCGCGCCGACACGCAGCACATGAACCTGCCCGACACCGTCGAGCACATCGTGCGCGCGAGCGGCCTCGCCGATTTCTACCAGGGCGAGCGCGAAGGCCAGGATCGCCTCGAAAACCTGCAGGAACTCGTGAACGCGGCCACCGCGTTCATCGCCGAGGAAGGTTACGGACTCGACACGCCGGCCCGCTCGATTCCGCTGCGCGCGGGCGCGATCGCGGCGCCCGAGCTGAGCGCCGCGACGGACGATCCGGCGCTCGACGTGCTCGATCCGACTTCGCCCGCCGACCCCGCGCAGAACCCCGACACGATGACGCCGCTCGCGGGCTTCCTGTCGCACGCGTCGCTGGAGGCCGGCGACAACCAGGCGCAGGCCGGCCAGGACGCCGTGCAGCTGATGACGGTGCACGCGGCGAAGGGGCTCGAGTTCTCGGCCGTGTTCATCACGGGGCTCGAGGAGGGGCTGTTCCCGCACGAGAACAGCGTGCTCGAATCGGACGGCCTCGAGGAAGAGCGCCGGCTGATGTACGTCGCGATCACGCGCGCGAAGGAGCGGCTCTACCTGTCGTTCGCACAAAGCCGGATGCTGCACGGCCAGACCCGCTACAACGTGCGCTCGCGCTTCTTCGACGAACTGCCGGAGCACGTGCTGAAGTGGTTGACGCCGAAGGTCGAGGCCGGGTCGCGTTGGGGCGGCCGTTCGGACAATGCCGGTTACGGGCGCGACTGGTTCGCGCGGCCGGGCGGCGGCAGCCGCGAGCAGTTCGTCGATGCGGCCGTGTCCGCGCCGCTGCCGGCGTTCGCGGACAAGCAGCGCGCGGCCGACACCGGCTTCCGGGTCGGCCAGCAGGTGTTCCATACGAAATTCGGCGAAGGCACGGTGACCGCGCTCGAAGGCAACGGCACCGATGCGAAGGCGCAGGTGAAGTTCAAGCGCCACGGCGAGAAATGGCTCGCGCTCGCGGTCGCGAAACTGCAGGCGGTGGAATGATGGACGTCGACATGGCCGTTACGCTTGCCGCCCGGCCGCTCGGCATTCTGGCCGCGCTGCCCGAGGAACTCGGCGACCTGATCGCCGCGATGCGCGCCGACGGCGCGATGAAGACGGTCACGCTCGGCCGCCGCGATTATCACGTCGGCACCGTGCACGGTGCGGCCTGCGTCGTCACGCTCGCGCGGGTCGGCAAGGTCGCGGCCGCCGCGACGGTCAGCGCGCTGATCCACGTGTTCGGCGTGTCGGGCGTCGTGTTCACCGGCGTCGCGGGCGGCGTGTCGCGCACGGTGCGGGTCGGCGACGTCGTCGTGGCCGATGCGCTGCTGCAGCACGATCTCGATGCGTCGCCGCTGTTTCCGCGCTACGAGGTGCCGCTGCTCGGCATCACGCGCTTCGCGACCGACCCGGCGCTGACGGCCCGCTTGCGGGCTGCGTGCGCGCTGTTCGTCGAAGAAGAGGGCGCGCAGTTCGCCGAGCGCTTCGGGCTGGCCGGCGCGACGCTACACGGCGGGTTGATCATCAGCGGCGACCGCTTCGTGTCGAGCGAGCGCGAGGTCGTCGCGCTGCGCGACGCGCTGCCGGACGCGCTCGCGGTCGAAATGGAAGGCGCTGCGATCGCGCAGGTATGCGCGGAACACGACGTGCCGTTCGCGCTCGTGCGCACGATCTCCGACACGGCCGACGATCACGCGACGCAGTCGTTCTCGCACTTCCTGTCGGCGATCGCGAGCAGCTATTCGTCCGGCATCCTCGAGCGTTTCCTGACGCTCCATGCGACGACGGCGGCCTGAAGCCGCCGTCGAATCTCTCGTTAGTACCATTCGACCGGCCGCGGCGCGCACGCCGCGGCCGGTCGTTCGTCACGCCTTCTTGCGCCGGCCGCTTTCGAGGTTCGGCAGGAACACCGTCAGCACACCGATCAGCGGCAGGAACGAGCACACCTTGTAGACGAACGGGATGCTCGTCGCGTCCGCGAGCTGGCCGAGCACGGCCGCGCCGACGCCGCCCAGGCCGAATGCGAAGCCGAAGAACAGGCCCGCGACCATCCCGACCTTGCCGGGCATCAGCTCCGTCGCATAGACGAGGATCGCGGCGAACGCCGACGCCAGCACGACGCCGATGATCACGGTCAGCACGCTCGTCCAGAACAGGTTCGCGTACGGCAGCAGCATCGTGAACGGCGCGACGCCGAGGATCGACACCCAGATCACGTACTTGCGGCCGATCCGGTCGCCGACGGGCCCGCCGATCAGCGTGCCGGCCGCCACCGCCGCGAGGAACACGAACAGGTGGATCTGCGCGGCCTGCACCGACAGGTGGAACTTGTCGATCAGGTAGAACGTGAAATAGCTGTTGATGCTGGCGAGGTAGAAGTACTTCGAGAACACCAGCAGTACCAGCACGCCGATCGCGCCCATCACGCGGCCGCGCGACAGCGTCGGGTGGCCGGCCGAGGCGGTCTTCTTCTTCATCGACGGATGCTTCTTGTACCAGTGGCCGATCTGCGTGAGCACGATCATCGCGACGAGCGCGGCCGCCGAGAACCACGCGATGCTGTGCTGGCCGTGCGGAATGATCACGAGCGCGGCGAGCAGCGGCCCGAGCGCCGAGCCTGCATTGCCGCCCACCTGGAACACCGACTGAGCGAGCCCGTGCTGGCCGCCCGACGCCATCCGTGCGACCCGCGACGATTCGGGGTGGAATACCGACGAGCCGCAGCCGACGAGCGCGGCGGCCACCAGCAGCATCGGGAAATTCGACGCCGCCGACATCAGCAGCAAGCCTGCGAGCGTGAAGCCCATGCCGACCGGCAGCGAGTACGGCTTCGGACGCTTGTCGGTATAGAGGCCGACGAGCGGCTGCAGCAGCGACGCGGTGATCTGGTAGGTGAGCGTGATCAGGCCGATCTGCGCGAACGACAGCGCGAACTGGCTCTTGAGCATCGGGTAGATCGCGAGGATCAACGACTGGATCATGTCGTTGAGCATGTGCGAGAAGCTGATCGCGCCGAGCACCGGATAGACGGTGCGGGCGACGGGCGGGGCGGACGGCTGGGCGGCGGCTGCGCCGGCGGAGCCGGAGTCGAGGCTGGTTTCCATGAGAGCTGAACGAGTTGAGGTGGCTGGCGCGCTCTGTTGGGGATCGGCGCGTTCTGGATCGTTGCTGCGTCAAAGAAGTGTAATGTGGCGTATCGAGAATGTCAGGACAAGTTTTGTCGTGAATCGGACATTCATGTGACGGATCGGCCGGTGCGTACTTTTTTGAACGGGTATAACGCTGGCGGCGTGTCGGCCCGTCAGCGGCAGCGCGCCCGGGGCCGGGTGGTGTTTTACCGGACTCAAGAAACGGCGGCTGCGGCCGTAGAACGACCCAATGACAACAGGCGCGCCGCCCGGCGCCGGCTACCCGCCGGGCAGGGGCAGGACGCGCGGCATGGCCAGCCGTCGCGGGAACGCCGGGACCGACCTTTCCGGCAGCGTGATCAATACGGGGTAGATCGATGAAAGCAGCATCTTTGCATCCACAGCCCGGTGCAGCCGCCGCCGCACCCGACGTTGCCGCCGGTCGCGCCGCTCGGCGCGCGCACGCGGCGCGTCGTGCGCGCCGGCCGTGGACCGTCAAGGCGACGTTGCGCGCCGCATTCGCGATCCTGCTGGCCGGCACGCTCGCGATCGGCATGTTTTCGCTGTGGCAGATCAGCCGCCTGAACGCGTCGATCGCGTCGGTCTACGCGCAGGGGCACGTCGCGAGCCGTGCGGCTGAGGAAGTCCGCGCCGAAGTGCTGCGGGCGAGCCGCGCGCAGAAGATGCTGCTGACCGCGACCACCGCGAAGGAGCGCGACGAACTCGGCGCCGAGGTGAGCGCGGGGCTCGCGTCGATCAGCCAGGCGCTCGGCACGCTGCAGCGCTATGCGGATCCGGCCGATGCCGGCGATTCGGCGCGGCTGCACGCATTCTCGACGGCGGTCGGCACGTGGAGCGCGCATCTGCGCGATTTCGTCACGCTCGTGCGTGCGCAGCCGCTCGACCTGTCGCAGATGAACTGGCAGGTCGGCACGCAGGACGTGTCGCTGCTGGTCGAAACCGGTAAGCTCGAAAAACTCGTCGCCGAACTCGTGAAGACGCGCGGCGAAAAGTCGAAGGCGACGCTCGATGCGTCCGCCACCATTTTTTCGTCGTCGTTCGCGATGATCGCGGCGATGACGGCTGCGCTGATCGTGCTGGCCGTCGCGATCGCCGAGCGCGTCGTGCGGCGCCTTGCGTCGCAGCTCGGCGGCGAGCCCGCATACGCGAAGGAGATTGCCGCGGACATCGCGCGCGGCGATCTGACGCGGCCGATCGCGCTCGGCCGCCACGACCGCGACAGCATGGTGCGCGCGCTGGCCGAGATGCAGACGGGGCTCGCGGCCACCGTGGGCGAGATCGCGGTGAGCGCCGAGGCGATCGCGGCCGCGTCCGGCGAAATCTCGACCGGCAACCTCGACCTGTCGCGGCGCACCGAACAGCAGGCCGTCGCGCTCGAGCGCACCGCGGCCAGCATGGAGCAGCTCACGTCGACCGTGCGGCAGAACGCCGAGAACGCGCGGCAGGCGAGCACGCTCGCGGCCAATGCGTCGGCGGTCGCGGAGACGGGTGGAGAGGTCGTCGGGCGCGTGGTCGCCACGATGAGCGAGATCGACGACAGCGCGAAGAACATTCGCGACATCATCGGTACGATCGAGGGGATCGCATTCCAGACCAACATTCTCGCGTTGAACGCGGCGGTCGAAGCCGCGCGTGCCGGCGAGCAGGGGCGCGGCTTCTCGGTGGTCGCGGGCGAGGTGCGGCTGCTCGCGCAGCGCTCGGCGACGGCGGCCAAGGAGATTCGGGAACTGATCGTCGCGTCTGTCGAGCGCGTGGCGAACGGCGCGGCGCTCGCGCACGACGCGGGCCGCACGATGGGCGACGTGGTACGCGCGGTCAAGCGCGTGACCGACATCATCGGCGAGATCTCGGCGGCGTCGGACGAGCAGAGCGCGGGGATCGAAGAGATCGGCCGCGCGGTCACGCAGATGGACGCTGGTACGCAGCAGAACGCGGCGCTCGTCGAACAGGCGGCCGCTGCCGCGAACGCGCTCGACGAGCAGGCGCAGGCATTGAAGGCGCTGGTCGGGCGTTTCCGTATCGCGGTGTGAGCGCGCGGCGCGCCCGGGCGATTACGACTTCTTCCGCTTGTCCGGATCGATGATGACCGTGCAGGTCGTGCCTGCCGACAGCACCACGTCGGCCGGCACTTCGTCGATCCTGATGCGTACCGGCACGCGCTGCGCGAGGCGCACCCAGTTGAAGGTCGGGTTCACGTCCGCGACGAGGTCGCGGCTTTGCGGGTTGTCGCGGTCGTAGATGCCGCGCGAGATGCTCTCGACGTGGCCCTTCATCACGCCGCCGCTCATCAGCCGCATCTCGGCCGGCGCGCCGATCTTCACGCGCGGCAGCTTGGTTTCCTCGAAGTAGCCGTAGACCCAGAACGAGTGGCTGTCGACGATCGCGAGCTTCGCCTGGCCGGCCACCGCATAGTTGCCCTTGAACGTCTGCAGGTTCGTGATGTAGCCGTCGACCGGCGCGACGACGCGCGTGCGTTCGAGATTGAGCTTCGCGGCGTCGAGCGCGGCGACGGCCTGCTGGTACTGCGCCTCGGCGCTCGACGCGCTGTGTGCCGCGTTCTCGCGGTTTTCCTTCGACACGACGAGCGCATCGAGATCCGCGCGGCGTGCTGCGTCGTCGCGGCGCATCTGCAGTTCCGCGCGACGGGCGGCCACCGCCGCCTGCGCCTGCTCGACCGCGATCCGGTAATGCGACGGGTCGATCTGCATGATCAGGTCGCCTTTCTTCACGAGCTGGTTGTCATGCACCGGCAGTTCGACGATCGCGCCCGACACGTCCGGCGCGACGTTGACGATCTCGGCGCGCACGCGCCCGTCGCGCGTCCACGGATCGTCCATGTAGTGCACCCACAGCGAGCGCCCGATCAGGATCGCGACGAGAAGGATGACGGCGGTCGCGACGAAGCCGAAGAGTTTTCTGAGAATCATGATGGTTCGGAATCAACGGTAAACGGCAAGACTCAGTCCGCCGCAAATGCAGACGAGAAGGCAGGCCCGGAACAGCGACGGGTGCCAGACGAGACGGTAGAGGCCCGTATAGGCGAGCAGGCGATCGACGGCCCAGGTCGCGATCGCGCCGAGCGCGAACATCAGCACCACCGTGGGCATGTAGGCATCGAGAATGGCGATTTCACGCGGCATCATGACGAGGCTCCGGGTTGAGGACGCACGGGGCGGTTGCGGTTGAGCGGCTCGAGCGGCGATTCCGGGTCGAGCAGCGCGGTCCGCACGAAATGCAGATGGCTCAGGATGCGCTGCAGCCGGTGGCGCTCTTCACGCGACGGCTCGAACGCATCGAGCGTTTGCCGGGTCGCGTCGATCGCCGCGTTGGTCGCGGCGAGCGTCGCATCGAAACGCGCGGCGCTCGGCTTCGAGAACAGCGCCGACAGCGCGGTGCGCATCGTCTCGATCGCGCGCCGCCACGGCATCGCGGGCGCATAGCGCGGGTCGGACGGCAGCGTCGCGAGCTCGTGACGCAGGTCGATCGTCGCGTTGCCGGTTTCGAGCACCGCGAACATCCAGCGCAGTGCGTCGCGCTGCACGTCGGGCTGGTCGGCCGACAGCGTGTGCGCCTGGTACATCAGGTCGCGCGCACCGCTCTCGAAGCGTGTGCGCAAGCCCGCGAGCCGCGCGTGGCCGGCCGCGACGGCCTGGTGGCGCAGGTCCGCGAACAGCCGCTTCTTGAGCCACGGCGCGGTCGGCGGGAACAGCACCGCGAACGCGATCGCCGACACCAGCATCGACAGCACGAGCGCGAGCGAATCGTTCATGAACCCGGTCGGATCGTAGTGCGTGATGTTGTCCGGGCCGGCGAGGAAGCTGAAGAAGATCAGGTAGCCCATCCCGTAGCCGGCGAGCTTCGGCTTCAGCGTCATGAAGATGCCGATCGCGAGCAGCGGCGCGAGCGCGACGCACAGCAGCGGAAAACCGTCGATGTGCGGATAGATGCCGAACGTCAGCAGGAAGCCCGTGCAGACGGCGAGCGCCGTGCCCATGCCCATCTGCGCGGACATCGCGGTCGGGCGCGGCGTCGACGACGCGAGCGCGCAGGTGGCCGCCGCCGTCAGCGTCATCGTCACGCCGCTCGGCCACGCGGTCTCGATCCAGAACCAGCCGAGCACGAGAATCACGGTCGCGGTGCGAATCGCCGCGATCACCATCGCGGTCGCATTGGTGCGCGGCTCGTAGCGCTCGATCCAGCGTTCGCGCTCGTGCGTCGCGGTCGACAGCGACGCATAGGTGGCCGCGTACTCGTGCAGGTCGGTGATGAAGCGGTACAGCAGTTCGGCGGCCGTGTCGAAGTCGAGCAGCGGAAAGTCCGGCTGCGTTTCGAGTGCGGCGCGCGTCGCGCGGATGCGGCGCGGCAGCGCGTCGCGCCACGCAAGCAGTTGCGCGGCCGCGTGGCCCGCATCGGCCGACGTGCGCACCGGTTCGCCGGCGGGCGTCAGCAGCAGCGGTGCGATCTCGCGGAAGTACGGCTCGATCGCGTCGATCGCGGCCTGCGCGCCGGCCGCATGCAGCCGGTTCATCAACTGGTGCAGCGCATGGAACCGGCTCGACGCGCTCATGAATTCGCTGTTCAGCCGCGCGAGGCGGCCGCTGCGCATCCGCGTGTCCGGATCCTCGAACACGGCCATGCTGCGCGCGGCCTCGAAACCGACCACGTCGGCGACGAAGCGCGTATGGATGGTTTCGATATGCGCGCGGTCGAGTTGGCCCGACAGCGCCGCCGCGACGTAGTCGACGAAGCTGCCGAAGCGCTTGCGCACCGTCGTGCGCATCTGCTCGCCGGTGGTCTGCGGAAACACGAGTGCGCTGACCACGCCGGCCGACACGATTCCGACCATGATTTCGGCCACCCGCGTCATCGCGCTCATGAACGCGCCGTCCGGGTGCTGCGACGCGGGCAGCCCGATCAGCGCGGTCGTGTAACCGGCCAGCAGGAAGCCGTAGTTGCGGAAATTGCGGTTGCGCGCGGCGCCGGCCGTGCACAGGGCGACCCATAGCGCGACCGCCAGCAGGAACAGTTGCGGCTGCTGCGGGAACAGCCCGACGAAGGTGAGCGTCGCGATCAGCCCGAAGATCGTGCCGGCGACGCGGTAGAAACTTTTGGCGAGCACCGCGCCGCTTTGCGGCTGCATCACGATGAACACCGTCGTCATCGCCGTTTTCGGCGCGGGCAGGTCGAGCCGCATCGACACGCCGGTCGCGATGAACGCGGCGAGCAGTGCCTTGAACAGGTAGAGCCACGCGGCGCCGTCGGTGCGGGCCCAGTCGCCGAACGCGGCATACCAGGCCGCGAGCGGACCGCCGGCGGGCGTGGAAGCGGGAGAGGAGGCTGACATGGCGGGCGCTCCGCGTTACCGTGCGGCCGGCACGGCGGACGTCCGGGGCGTCCCGGACGCGCCGGCAGCGGCGACTTCCGCGGGCCGGGCAACGGCCGCTGCGGGCTTCGCGCCCGACGGGTCGGCGCCGTCGGCGGGTCGGTCGTCCGCCGGAACGTCCTTGCCCGTCTCGATCCCGCCGCCGAGCGCAGCCATCAACTGCGCGTGCGCGGCGAGGCGTTCCGCGTCGATGCGGGCGGCCGTTTCCTGCGCGCGCAGCAGTTGCTGCTGCGCGACCAGCACGTTCACGTAATCGGTCAGCCCGCGGCGGAAGCCTTCGCGCGACAGTCGATAGCTGCGATCGTTGGCCGCCACCGACCGCGCGGCGTCCTTCTTCTGTGTCTCGAGCGAGCGGATCCGCACGACCTGGTCGGCGATGTCCTTGAGCGCGCCGACGATCGTCTGGTTGTAGCGCTCGACCGCCTGGTCGTAGCCGGCATTCGCGGCGCCGAGCTGCGCGCGCAGCCGGCCGCCTTCGAAGATCGGCAGCGACAGCGCGGGGCCGGCCGTCCAGCCGCCGTTCATCGCGCGCAGGAAGTCGGTGAACGGCGCGGTCACGCCGAAGCCGCCGACCGTCGCGAGCAGGTCGATGTTCGGGTAGAACGACGCTTTCGCGACGTCGATGCCGCGCGCCTGCGCGTCGACCGTCCAGCGCGCCGCGACGACGTCGGGGCGACGCCCGAGCAGGTCGGCCGGCAGCGCCGACGGCAGGCCCGCCGGCGCATCGAGCGCAAGCTGCGGCCGCTTGATGGCGTCGCCGGCGCCCGGGCCCTTGCCGGCGAGGGCGGCGAGCTGGTGGCGCGCGAGCTGGATCGCTTCTTCGTAGCTGTCGATCTGGCGCTCGTAGTCGGGCAGCGTCGATTCCGCCTGGCTCACGTCGAGCTGCGTGCCGAGGCCGGCCTGCAGCCGCTTGCGTGCGAGATCGGCGAGCGCGCGCTGGCGTTCGAAAGTTTCGTGCGCGAGATCGAGCAGCGCGTAGTTCATCGACATGCCGACATACGCGCGCACGACGTTGACCTCGAGTTCGAGCTTCGCCGCCCGTGCGTCGGCGGCGCTCGCGTGCGCGGTGTCGAGCGCGCGCTCGGTCGCGTTCTTGTCCTTGCCCCACAGATCGAGGTGGTACGACAGGCCGAGCGTGCCGGTGTTGTTCCAGGTGTCGGCGTTCGCGAGCGGGCCCGGGCCGTAGTACACGTTGTCCGGCCAGTGCTCGCGCATCAGCGACAGATTGCCGTTGATCTGCGGCAGTTCGGCCGAACGCGCGACGCGCGCCATCGCCTGGGCTTCGCGCACGCGGGCCTCGGCGGCCGCGAGGGTGGGGTTGCCGGCCTGGGCGGCGGCGATCCACGCATCGAGCTGCGGATCGCGGTACGCGCGCCACCAGTCTGCGGCGGGCCAGCCCGCGTCGCGGTCGGCCGCGCGGATCGCCGCGCCGGCATCGAGCGCGTTCGCCTCGATACGGGTGGACTGGGTTTTGTTGTCGCCCATGCTCGCGCAACCGGCCATTATTAATGAGACTGCAAGAACCGCCAGTGCGAGCGTCCCTTTTGTCGCCGGAGACTGCACGATTTTCTCCCTTTCGGATATAGATGAGTCGGAAGCGATTATATTTTTCAGCGATTCCTGAATATACGGACAACGGTGCAAGTCATTTTTACGAATCTTGAGATAATATTTGTTGGGCCCTGTGCAACAATCCCTCCGGATTCACAGGGGTAACAGGATGGATACGCTACAAAACATGCGGGTATTCGTCCGCGTGGTCGACGCGGGCAGCTTTACCGCGGCCGCCCAGCAGATGAATTCGACCACCGCCTACGCGTCGCGCGCGGTCTCGGATCTCGAGGCACACCTGCGCACGCGTCTCCTGAACCGCACGACGCGCCGGATCGCGCTGACCGAAGCCGGCGAACGCTATCTGCAACGCTGCGAACAGATCCTCGCGTACGTCGACCAGGCCGAAGCCGAGGCGGGCGACGCGCATGCGCGCCCGTCCGGCAAGCTGAAGGTCCATTGCTTCACGAGCCTCGGCCAGCACTATCTGGTGCCGGCCATCGCGCGCTACCGCGAGCGCTACCCGGACGTGCACGTCGAGCTGACGCTCGCGCAGCGCATGCCCGACCTGCTCGACGAGGGGTACGACGTCGCGATCGTGGTCGGCCGCGATCTGCCCGATTCGGGGCTCGTGTCGCAGCGGCTCGGCGAGAGCTATAGCGTCGTGTGTGCATCGCCGGGCTACGTCGAGTCGCATGGCGTGCCGCAGCGGCCGGCCGATCTCGCGCAGCACGTGTGCCTCGGGATGGTCGCGCCGGGCTTTCACTTCGACGAATGGGCGCTGGCGGGGCCGAACGGCGACGAGGTCGTGCCGATCACGGCGCCGCCGTTCCGCGTGAACGTCGCCGAGGCGCTCGCGGTGGCCGTGCGGGAGGGGATGGGCGTCGGCGGGTTGCCGGTCTATTCGGCGATCGGCTGGCTGCGCAGCGGGCACATCGTGCGCGTGATGCCCGAGTACCGGTCGCACGTGATGAACATTTACGCGCTGTACCCGTCGCGCCAGTACCTCGACGCGAAAATCCGGACCTGGGTCGATTTCCTGCGCGAAGAATTGCCGCTCACGCTCGAAGCCGACGAAGCCGCGCTCGAACAGTACACGCGTGCGACATGAGCGCGCAGTCGACCGCAATCTGACGAGATTTGTCCTTCACGCAACATTTTTTTACGAACGTGTGTCAGACAGTTTGATACTGTTGGAATTAACGAGATACACCACACCGGAGTAGCGATGGATACGCACCTGATGATCGGCCTTGGCGTCCTGCTGGGCGCGGCTGCCGCCGCGGCGGCGACCCGCGACCTGCTGCGTGCGATGAAGGCGAAGGCGCAGATGAAGCCCGTGCCGGTCCGCGTGCGCGACCCGCGCCGCCCCGGCCGCTGATCCTGCCGTCGCGCCTCAGGTCGGGAAGGCCGCGCCACGCGGCCGCCCGGCCGGCGCTCAGCCGAGTTCGACGACCTTGTCCCACGCGAACGCGGGGTTTTCCCATTCGCCGGTGCGCCGGTGAAGGTAGCCGCGCGGATTGCACACCACGCGCGTGCCGCCGTCCGCAACGTAGTCGAATGACGTATGCGTGTGGCCGTGCAGCCACAGATCCACCGGCGGCCGCACCAGTTCCGCCATGTCCGTGACGAACCCCGCCGACGCCAGATCTTCCGCATAGCGTTCCGCCAGCGAGCGGCGGTGCGGCGCATGATGGGTGACGACGATCGTCCTGCCCGCAAACGGCGCCGCCAGTTGCGCTTCCAGCCATGCACGGCCTCGCCGGTGCAGCGCGATCGCGTCGGCCGGCGCGAAATCCCGTTCCGGCGCCTCTGCCGTCGTATGCACCGTCGCGTCGTTCGGCCAGGTTACCTGGATCAATCCCTTGAAATCGAGCATCACGCGCAGGCCGGCCTCGGTCGCGCGCGCGACGCTGGCTTCGTCCCGGCCGAACAGCGAAAAATCGGTCCAGAGCGTCGTGCCCAGTACGCGGAAGCGTTGGGCGGGATCGACGTAGACGCCGTTGTTCAGGTAATGCACGTTGTCGAGCGCGTGCGCCGCGTCGCGCATGGCCGCCTCCAGCGCGCCGAATTCCCCGTCGTAGTACTCGTGGTTGCCCGGCACGTAGATCACCGGCACCGCGGGGTCGAACGTCTCGGCGGCCCAGCGCAGGCCTTCCGCGTGATTGTGAATGTCGCCGGCCAGCACGACGAGATCGGCGTCGGCATGCGGGATCGCGTCGGGCAGGTTGCTTTCGAGATGCAGGTCGGACAGGACGCGGATTTTCACGGGATTCGCTCCGGAGGAGGCGGCTTCAGCGCAGGACCTTGCCGGGATTCATCAGGCCGCGCGGGTCGAGCGCAGTCTTCAGCGTGCGCATCAGCGTCGTTTCGACCGGCGACTTGTAGCGCTGCGCGTCGTCGATCTTCAACTGGCCGATGCCGTGCTCCGCGCTGATCGTGCCGTGGTGGCGGTGCACGTTGTCGTAGACGATCCGGTTGATCGGCGCCTGGAACGCGGCGAGGAACGCCTTCGCATCGCCGCCTTCGGGCATCTGCACGTTGTAGTGCAGGTTGCCGTCGCCGAGGTGGCCGAACGTGACCATGCGCGCGCCCGGCGCGGCCTGCTGGATCGCCGCGTCGGTCTCGTCGATGAAGCGGGCGATCGACGAGATCGGCACCGCGATGTCGTGCTTGATGTTGAGCCCTTCGTCGGCCTGCGCGAGCGGGATGTGCTCGCGCAGGTCCCAGAACGCACGCGACTGCGCGAGGTTCTCCGCGACCACCGCGTCGACCACGAGCCCGGCCTCGAACGCTTCTTCCATCAGCTTCTCGAACAGCGCGCGCGCATGCGCTTCGCTTTCGTTGTCGGACAGCTCCAGCAGCACCGTTTGCGCATGGGGCTGCGCGAACGGGTAGCGCAGTTGCGGATAGTGCTTGCCGACCAGCTGCATGCAGAAATCCGACATCAGCTCGAAGCCGGTCAACAGCGGCCCGGCCGCCCGCTGCGCCAGCGCGAGGAAGTCGAGCGCCGCGTGCGGCGATTCGAGCGCGGCCAGCGCCGTCACCTGTGCCGCCGGCAGCGGATGCAGCTTCATCACCGCCGCCGTGATGATGCCGAGCGTGCCTTCGGCGCCGATGAACAGGTCGCGCAGGTCGTAGCCCGTGTTGTCCTTGCGCAGTCCGCGCAGCCCGTCCCAGATCTCGCCCTGCGGCGTCACGACCTCGAGGCCGAGGCACAGCTCGCGCGCGTTGCCGTAGCGCAGCACCGCGGTGCCGCCGGCATTGGTCGACAGGTTGCCGCCGATCGTGCAACTGCCTTCCGCCGCGAGGCTCAGCGCGAACAACCGGCCGCCTTCGCGGGCGCGCGCCTGCACGTCGGCGAGGATCGCGCCGGCTTCGACGGTGATCGTGTTGTTGTGCGGATCGAGTGCGCGCACGCGGTTCAGGCGCGCGACGCTCAGCACGGCCTGGTTGCCGCTCGCATCGGGCGTCGCGCCGCCAGCGAGGCCCGTATTGCCGCCTTGCGGCACGAGCGCGACGCCGTGCGCGTTGGCGAGCTTCACGAGCGTGGCGACTTCAGCCGTGTTCGCGGGTTTCAGCACCGCGCATGCCGCGCCCTTGTAGCGGCGGCGCCAGTCGGTCAGGAACGGATCGGTATCGTGCGGATCGGTCAGCACGTGCTCGGCGCCGATCGCGTCGCGGCACGCGGAAACGAAAGCTTCGGAGGACATCATCACCTTGTCGCGTAAGGGTCAGGACGTGGCGCGCGGCTTTTTCGCCGCGCGCTTGAACGGCGCGACGTAAGCCAGCGCCGCCACGAAGAAGCCGACGGCAAGCGCGGTCTCGCACCAGCCGAGCGTCGCGGACAGCCCGCGATCGGACATGCCGCGCACGATACCTTCTGCAAGATAGACGAGGATCAGCATGCTCGCCCACTGCATCGTATAGATGTTACGCCGCCAGACGCCGGGCAGCGCGAGCGCGAGCGGCACGGCCTTGAGCATCAGCGCGGAGCCGCCGGGGCGCAACGGCGCGAGCCACAGCTCCCACGCGAGCGACAGTGCGATCAGCGCGACGAGACACGCGGCGGCGGCCCGCGCATGGCGCGGCCGGGCCGCGACGGCGGGGCGGGCGGGGGCGGGGGCGCTCATGCCGCCTCGGCGGCCTGGGCGCCGGCGAGGGCCGCGGCGGCGCGCGCGAGCCGTACGCCGAGCGCGGCCGCGAGCGCCTTCTCGTCCGCCGACAGCCCGCCGGACGCCGCGCGGTCGTGTTGCGCGACGTGCGACGCGCCGTACGGCGTGCCGCCCGTACGTGTCGTGCTGAGGGCGGATTCGGTGTACGGGATCCCGACGATCATCATCCCGTGATGCAGCAGCGGCAGCATCATCGACAGCAGCGTCGATTCCTGGCCGCCGTGCAGGCTGCCCGTCGACGTGAACACGCTCGCGGGCTTGCCGGTCAGCGCGCCCGACAGCCATTGCGGCGTCGTGCCGTCGAGGAAATACTTGAGCGGCGCGGCCATGTTGCCGAAGCGGGTCGGCGAGCCGAGCGCGAGGCCCGCGCATTCCTCGAGGTCGCGCAGTTCCGCGTAGGGCGGGCCGTCGGCCGGGATGTCGGGGGCGGTGGCTTCGCAGACGGCCGACACGGGCGGCACGGTGCGGATGCGGGCCTGCATGCCCGGCACGCTGTCGATGCCGTTCGCGATCGCGAGCGCGAGATCGCGCGTGGCGCCGTGACGGCTGTAATAGAGGACGAGGATGTCTTTCATGGGCGACGGGGCCGCATGCGGCCGCGCGCGTGCCCGGTGCAGTCGGCCCCTGCTGGAATCGAGCGGCTATTATAGGGGCTGAAGCCGTCGCGCAGCGCGGCGGCGCGCCGTGACGCGCGCAGCATCAAGAAGGAGAAGCCGTTTGCCGAAGTTGAGCGTCGATCTCGTCACCATCAAGCGCCTCGCGCAGTTCGCGGCCCGGCGCAGCGCCGAGGATCGCATCCCGCAAGTGGCGGGCAGCCTGACCTTCACGACGATGCTGTCGCTCGTGCCGCTGCTGACGGTCGCGTTCGCGTTGTTCACCGCGTTCCCGATGTTCGCGTCGTTCCAGATCTCGCTGCAGGGGTTCCTCGCGGATCACCTGATGCCCGCGCAGTTCAACATCCAGATCTTCAAGTACCTGAACCAGTTCGCGTCGAAGGCCAAGGGGCTGACGACAGCCGGCCTGATCGTGCTCGTCGTCACGTCGGTGATGACCATGATGACGATCGAATCGGCGTTCAACCTGATCTGGCGCGTGCGCAAGCCCAGGCCGTTCGCGCAGCGCGTGCTCGCGTACTGGGCGCTGATCACGCTCGGGCCGTTGCTGTTCGGCGTGAGCCTGTCGATCTCGTCGTACCTGTTCACGCAGTCGCTCGCGTTCACCGGCGCGGGGCCGTCCACGTCGATCGTCGAGTGGCTGCTCGCGCTTGCGTCGCTGCCGTTGACGGTGCTCGCGTTCACGCTGCTGTACGTGTACCTGCCGAACTGCGCGGTCGCATGGCGCGACGCGGTAATCGGCGGCCTGTTCGCGGCCATCGCGTTCGAACTCGCGAAGCGCGGCTTCGGCTACTACGTCCGGCGCATTCCGACCTATACGGCCGTCTATGGCGCGTTCGCGGCGCTGCCGGTGTTCCTGCTGTGGGTGTATTTGAGCTGGTTCATCGCGCTGCTCGGCGCGATGGTCGCGTCGGCGCTGCCGGCGATTCGTGTCGGCCAGTTCCACCGCATCCACTATCCGGGCAGCGACCTGCTCGACGCGCTCGAGTTGCTCGCGCGGTTGGCCGACGCGCGCGCGGCCGGCAAGCGTGGCTACACGGCGATCCGGCTCGCGACGATGCTGCGCTGCGACATGGAAACCGCGCAGCGGCTGCTGACGACGATGGAGGAGCGGGAATGGGTGGCGCGGCTCGACGGCGACGGCGAGGCCACGCCGCGCTACATCCTGCTCGCGAACCCGGAACAGTTGACGCTCGCGCAGTTGTTCGACGTGCTGGTGATCGATCGCACGGAGCTGACCTACCAGCTCCAGCGCCGCCGCAGCCACGTCGACGGCGCGGCGCTGCTCGCGGTGCTGTCGAGCGACCGGTTCGACGTGACGCTCGCGTCGCTGATCGCCGCGCACCGGCTCGCGGGCGCGGAGCCGGCCGGGGGCGCCGGTGCGGCGCCGGGCGTGGCCGACCCGCACGCGCGGCCGCCGCGGCCTGCCTGACGGCGGGGCTCGGCGGTTACAGCGGGATCTTGCCGGTACAGATGTCCTTGAACATCACCCAGTCGCCCATCAGGCTGTAGATCGGGTGCCGGAACGTGGCCGGGCGGTTCTTCTCGAAGAAGAAGTGTCCGACCCATGCGAACCCGTAGCCGCAGACGATCGCCGCCGGCAGCCACAGCCAGTTGCCGGTCGCGACCGCCATCGCGACGCAGCCGATCACGCCGAGCGAGCCGATGAAGTGCAGCCGCCGCGACGTCAGGTTCTGGTGCTCGTTCAGGTAATACGGGTAGAAGTCAGCGAAGCTGGCGAATTGCTCCGTATGCGTATGCGCCATGGCCGTCTCCTCGGGCCGCCGTTCATGAGCCCATTGTGCGGCCGGCTGCCCGCGTCCGCAAGCGGCGGCGGCCCGCCGCGCCGGCCCGTGCTTTCCTTTTGACAGGCTTTCCGATAGGATCGAAAGAGATTTTGCATTCAAGCATGAGGGGACTACGATGCGCGTCAGCGATATTCTGAAAGTGAAGGGCAACACGCTGTTTACGGTGACGCCCGATAAGCCGCTGCGCGAAGCGGTCGATACGATGGCCGAACACGACATCGGTTCGCTCGTCGTGATGGAGTACGGCGATCTCGTCGGGATGCTGACGTTTCGCGAGATCATCCTGCGCCTGCGCGAAAACGGCGGCGCGATCGGCGACGTGCAGGTGCGCAAGGTGATGGACGAGCCGCTCACGTGCACGCCGGAAACGGACGTCAACGAAGTGCGCCGGATGATGCTCGAGCGTCACGCACGCTACATGCCGGTGCTCGACAAGAAGGTGCTGATGGGCGTCATTTCGTTCTACGACGTCGCGAAGACGGTCGTCGAGGCGCAGAGCTTCGAGAACCGGATGCTGAAGGCGTACATCCGCGACTGGCCGGAATCGGAAGCCGAAGCGCACAAGCCGTGAATCCCGCCGCGCCCGGCACCTCGATGCATGGGCGCCGCCATCCGGCATGCGGCGGCGCAGGTTTGTCCTGCGCCGCCTTTTTTTCAACGACAACAACACGAGGCCCGCGCAGCTTCGCCCAGACGAGGCGCGCGTATTCCGCATGAGCGATCACACGCAAGCCACCTCCGGGCGGCGCGACGAACGGCGCGCGCACGCATCGCAGTTCGACCTGCTGCGCGAGCGTCGCTTCGCGCCGTTCTTCACGACCCAGTTCCTCGGCGCGCTGAACGACAACGTCTTCAAGATCGGCTTTACGTCGCTCGTCACGTATCACACCGCGCGGTTCTCCGGCGTCGATGCGAAGACGGCCGCATTCCTGATTTCCGCGATCTTCATTTTGCCGTTCGTGCTGTTCTCGGCGACGTCCGGCCAGATCGCCGACAAGTATGACAAGGCGACCCTCACGCGCTTCGTGAAGTCCTTCGAGATCGTGCTGATGGTGGTCGGCGCGGCCGGCTTCGTCACGCACAGCGCGACGCTGCTGTATCTGTGCACGTTCATGATGGGGATGCACTCGACGCTGTTCGGGCCCGTCAAGTATTCGTATCTGCCGCAGCATCTCGGCGAACACGAACTGGTCGGCGGCAACGGTCTCGTCGAGATGGGCACGTTCATCGCGATCCTGATCGGCACGATCATCGGCGGCGCGGCGGCCGGCATCGAAGGCAGCGGCGAGCGCGTGCTCGCGGTGAGCGTCGTGGTCATCGCGCTGGCCGGGCGGCTCGTCGCGCAGCGCGTGCCGTCGACGCCTGCGCCGCAGCCCGACCTCGTGATCAACTGGAACCCGGTCAGCGAGACCTGGCGCAACCTCGGCCTCGCGCGCCAGAACCGCACGGTGTTCCTGAGCCTGCTCGGTATCTCGTGGCTGTGGTTCGTCGGCGCGACGTTCCTCACGTCGTTCTTCAATTTCGCGAAGGACGTGCTGTCCGCGAGCCCCGACGTCGTCACGATCCTGCTCGCGACGTTCTCGGTCGGCATCGGCCTCGGCTCGCTGCTGTGCGAGCGGTTGTCGCAGCGGCGCGTGGAGATCGGCCTCGTGCCGCTCGGCTCGATCGGCATCAGCGTGTTCGCGATCGAGCTGTATTTCGCGAGCCACGCGCTGCCGTCGCCCGGCCATCTGCTGTCGGTCGGCGAATTCCTGGCCGGTGCGCGCCACTGGCGGATCCTGGCCGATCTGTTCCTGCTGGCGATGTTCGGCGGCTTCTACAGCGTGCCGCTGTATGCGCTGATCCAGAGCCGCAGCGCGCCGACGCACCGCGCGCGGATCATCGCCGCGAACAACATCCTGAACGCGCTGTTCATGATCCTGTCGGCGGTCATGGCGATGGGGTTGACCAAGGCCGGCGTCGACATTCCGGGGCTGTTCCTCGTCACCGCGCTGCTGAACGTGATCGTCGCGACGTATATCTACCTGCTCGTGCCCGAGTTCCTGCTGCGCTTCGTCGCGTGGGTGCTCGTGCACACCTTCTACCGGATCCGCCTCGTGCACGCGGAGCGGATCCCGGCGGAAGGCGCCGCGGTACTCGTGTGCAACCACGTCAGCTACGTCGATGCGCTCGTGC
Organism: Burkholderia sp. ABCPW 11; assembly: GCF_001523445.1. Lineage (NCBI taxonomy): Bacteria > Pseudomonadati > Pseudomonadota > Betaproteobacteria > Burkholderiales > Burkholderiaceae > Burkholderia > Burkholderia sp. ABCPW 11. Next base: position 74,623 of record NZ_LOVM01000088.1, read on the forward strand.
TGGCCGCCGCGAGCCCGCGCCCGATTCGTTTCGTGATGGATCACCGGATCTTCAAGACGCGTTTCGCGAGCTGGGTATTCCGGCATGCGAAGGCGATCCCGATCGCGCCGCGTCACGAGGATCCCGCGATGCTCGCGCGCGCGTACGACCTGTGCGAGGCCGCGCTGAAGGACGGCGAACTCGTGTGCATCTTCCCCGAGGGCAAGCTGACGAAGACGGGCGACATCAATACGTTCCACCACGGCATCACCGAGATCCTGAACCGCACGCCGGCGCCGGTGATCCCGATGGCGCTGCGCGGGCTGTGGGGCAGCTATTTCTCGCGGCATACCGATGCGCGGATGCCGCGTCCCATCAAGCGCGGCGCGATGAGCCGGCTGACGCTGGCGGTCGGCGAGCCGATCCCGGCGTCGGTGGCGACGCCCGAGGCGTTGCAGGCGGCGGTGGCGGAGTTGCGCGGCGCGCGGAAGTAGGCGGGCGCCGGGCCGGCAACGCGCGGGCATTCGGCGGCGTCCGGGCTGGGGCGGGCGCCCGGACGCGCTTTCGTGGGCCGCGCATGCACGCAGCCTGTGCGTGGCCGGCGGTCGGGCGGCCCGCAGGGCCGGGACGGCTGGCATAATAGCGGTTTACCTCTTTTCTCGACCGGCAAACGATCGACCTGCCTGCGGCCCCGGCAGTGCATCGGTTTGCCCATTTCTCTTTGGGCGGTTCCATCATGTCCGGCAATACCCTCGGCACGCTTTTCACTGTCACGACCTTCGGCGAATCGCACGGTCCCGCGATCGGCTGCGTGATCGACGGCTGCCCGCCGGGAATGGGGCTGACCGAAGCCGACATCCAGGTCGAGCTCGATCGCCGCAAGCCGGGCACGTCGCGGCACGTGACGCAACGGCAGGAGGCCGACGAGGTCGAGATCCTGTCGGGCGTGTTCGAAGGCGTGACGACCGGCACGCCGATCGCGCTGCTGATCCGCAACACCGACCAGCGCAGCAAGGATTACGGCAACATCGTCGAGACGTTCCGTCCCGGCCACGCCGACTACACCTACTGGCAGAAATACGGCATCCGCGACTACCGCGGCGGCGGCCGCTCGTCCGCGCGCCTGACCGCGCCGATCGTCGGCGCCGGCGCGGTCGCGAAGAAGTGGCTGCGCGAGCGCTTCGGGGTCGAGGTGCGCGGCTACATGAGCGGCCTCGGCGAAATCGACGTGCCGTTCGTCGACTGGTCGCACGTGCACGAGAACCCGTTCTTCTCGCCGAACGCGGCGGTCGTGCCGGAGCTCGAGGCATACATGGACGCGCTGCGCAAGGACGGCGATTCGATCGGCGCGCGCATCGACGTTGTCGCGTCGGGCGTGCCGGTCGGCTGGGGCGAACCGGTGTTCGACCGGCTCGATGCCGATATCGCGAAGGCGATGATGAGCATCAACGCGGTAAAGGGCGTCGAGATCGGCGCGGGTTTCGACAGCGTCGCGCAGCGCGGCTCGGTGCACGGCGACGAACTGACGCCGGCCGGCTTCGTCGGCAACCACGCGGGCGGCGTGCTCGGCGGGATTTCGACGGGGCAGGACATCACCGTGTCGATCGCGATCAAGCCGACGTCGAGCATTCGCACGCCGCGCCGCTCGATCACGAAGAGCGGTGAAGAGGCGACGGTCGAAACCTTCGGTCGCCACGATCCGTGCGTCGGCATTCGTGCGACGCCGATCGCCGAATCGATGCTCGCGCTGGTGCTGATCGACCATGCGCTGCGTCACCGTGCGCAGTGCGGCGACGTCGAGACGCCGACGCCGAAGATCTCCGGCAGCGCGACCTGATACGAGCAGGCGGGGCGCAGCGCGCGCCGTCTCGACCGTCGAACGATGAATGCAAGCGGGGCGCTGCATGATGCAGCGCCCCGTTTCGTTTGCGGCGGTGTGCGGCGACCAAACGAAACGCGCCGCTCGTGGCGGCGCGTTTCGGCAGCTTACATGTTCGGGTAATTCGGCCCGCCGCCGCCTTCGGGCGTGACCCACACGATGTTCTGCGTCGGGTCCTTGATGT
>NZ_LOVM01000089.1:0-899 GCF_001523445.1 Burkholderia sp. ABCPW 11
GTTGCGGGCAACACGGGCGACATCACGAACATCAAGAACGCGTTCACGAACACGGGTCTGGTGGACGGCAATGGTCACACGCGTGCGGCAGTGACGTACGACAAGAACGCGGACGGCACGCCGAACCACGGCAAGGCCACGCTCGCGGGCGCGGGCGGCACGATCCTGTCGAACGTAGCGGCGGGTAAGGCTGACAAGGATGCGGTGAACCTTGGCCAGTTGAAGGAGGCGGGCCTGGTCACGCAGGTGGACCCGAATGATCCGAACAAGGGCGTGACATCGCTGGCGGTGACGTACGACGATGTGACGAAGTCGAAGGCGACGCTCGGCGGTGCAGACGGCACGATCCTGTCGAACGTGAAGGCGGGTAAGGCTGACAAGGATGCGGTGAACCTCGGCCAACTGAAGGAGGCAGGCCTGGTCACGCAGGTGGACCCGAACGACCCGAACAAGGGCGTGACGTCGCTGGCGGTGACGTACGACGATGCGACGAAGTCGAAGGCGACGCTCGGCGGTGCAGACGGCACGATCCTGTCGAACGTGAAGGCGGGTGTGGCTGACAAGGACGCGGTGAACCTTGGCCAACTGAAGGAGGCGGGCCTGGTCACGCAGGTGGATCCGAACGACCCGAACAAGGGCGTGACGTCCTTGGCGATGACGTACGACGATGCGACGAAGTCGAAAGCGACGCTTGGCGGCGCGGACGGCACGACGCTCACGAACGTGAAGGCGGGTCAGGTCAGCGCGCAGAGCAAGGATGCGATCAACGGCGGCCAACTGCATGGCACGGCGCAGAGCGTGGCGAATGCGCTGGGTGGCGGCTCGTCGGTGGATGCGAACGGCGGGGTATCCGCGCCGACGTACAACCTGACCGATTCCGCGGACGGCTCGAAGCAAGT
>NZ_LOVM01000090.1:0-1651 GCF_001523445.1 Burkholderia sp. ABCPW 11
GCAATACGGCCCGCGCGAATCGATGGAATACGACGTCGTGATCGTCGGCGGCGGCCCCGCCGGGCTGTCGGCGGCGATCCGGCTCAAGCAACTGGCCGCCGAGAAAGGCGCCGAGATCGGCGTGTGCGTGCTCGAGAAGGGTTCCGAGATCGGCGCGCACATTCTGTCGGGCGCGGTGATGGACCCGCGCGCGATCACCGAGCTGTTCCCCGACTGGAAGGAGCGCGGCGCACCGCTCGATGTCGAGGTCACGGAAGACCGCTTCCTGTTCCTGTCCGAGAAAAGCGCAGTGACCACGCCGAACTGGGCGCTGCCGGACAACTTCAAGAACCACGGCAACTACGTGATTTCGCTGGGCAACGTGACCCGCTGGCTCGGCCAGCAGGCCGAGGCGCTCGGCGTGGAGATTTTCCCGGGCTTCCCCGCTGCGGAAATTCTCTACAACGACGACGGCTCGGTGAAGGGCGTCGCCACCGGCAACATGGGCGTGGGCAAGGACGGCGAGCCGACCGAGAACTTCCAGCTCGGCATGGAGCTGCACGCGAAGTACACGCTGTTCGCCGAAGGCTGCCGCGGCCATCTCGGCCGCCAGCTGATCACGAAATTCAAGCTCGACGCGAACGCCGATCCGCAGGCGTACGGGATCGGCATCAAGGAACTGTGGGAAATCGATCCCGCCAAGCACAAGCCGGGCCTCGTGATCCACACGGCCGGCTGGCCGCTGAAGTCGGATACGTACGGCGGCTCGTTCCTGTATCACATGGACAACAACCAGGTCGTGGTCGGCTTCGTCGTGGGCCTGGGCTACACGAACCCGTACCTGTCGCCGTTCGAGGAATTCCAGCGCTACAAGACGCATCCGTCGATCCGCGCGTTCCTCGAAGGTGGCAAGCGCGTGTCGTACGGCGCGCGCGCGATCACGGCCGGCGGCCTGCTGTCGCTGCCGAAGACGGTGTTCCCGGGCGGCGCGCTGATCGGCGACGACGCGGGCTTTTTGAACGCATCGCGGATCAAGGGCAGCCACGCGGCAATCAAGACCGGGATGCTGGCGGCCGACGCCGCATTCGACGCGGTGCAGGCCGGCCGTCAGAGCGACGAACTCAATGCGTACCCGGACGCGTTCAAGCAATCGTGGCTGTACACGGAGCTGTACCGCGCGCGCAACTTCAAGCAGTGGATGGCCAAGGGGCTGTACCTGGGCACGCTGATGGTGGGTATCGAGCAGAAGGTGATGGGCGGCAACGTGCCGTGGACGCTGCACCACCAGCATGCGGACCACGAGATGCTGAAGCCGGCGTCGCAGTGCGAGCCGATCGCGTATCCGAAGCCGGACGGCAAGCTGACGTTCGACCGCCTCTCGTCGGTGTTCATCTCGAACACGAACCACGAGGAGAACCAGCCGGCGCACCTGACGCTGAAGGACGCGAGCGTGCCGGTGAACGTGAACCTGCGCACGTACGCGGGGCCGGAGGCGCGGTTCTGCCCGGCGGCGGTGTACGAGTTCGTGAAGAACGACGACGGCAGCGAGCGGCTCGTGATCAACGCGCAGAACTGCGTGCACTGCAAGACCTGCGACATCAAGGACCCGACGCAGAACATCGTGTGGGTCACGCCCGAAGGCGGCGGCGGGCCGAATTACCCGAACATGTAA
>NZ_LOVM01000091.1:0-1716 GCF_001523445.1 Burkholderia sp. ABCPW 11
ATCGCGAAGGAGCATTCGGGCGCGTACGGGATGGGCGTCGACTACGCGTACACGATGGTCCACAAGGCGCCGCAGCGTACCGCGACGCCGCACGAGTCGATCCCTGCCGTACCGGCGAAGTAACGGGCCGTCGGCCGCGATCGCCGCAGCGGCTACCGCGGCGATCGCGTGCCGTCGGCTGTCGCGCGTTCAGGCGGCGGGCAGCGCCCACGGCGCGCGCGAGAAATGTTCGGCGAGGAAAGCGAGCAGCACCGTCACGCGCGCGGCGCGCAGCATGCCGGGGGGCGTGACGAGGTTTACGTTGATGTCCGCGATCTTCCAGTCGCTCATCACTTCCTCGAGCGCGCCGCGCTGCAGTTCGTCCCACACCAGGAATTCGGGCTGAAGCGCGAGGCCGTGACCGGCGACGAGCGCGGGGACGATCACGTCGGCGTTGTTGGAGCGAATGCGCCCGTGCACGTTCACGCCGAAGTCGTCGCCCGATACCGTGTGACGAAAGCGCCAGTACTCGGGCGTCGGCAGGTTCGTGTAGGTGAGGCACACGTGCTGTTCGATGTCGCGCGGATGCGTGGGCCGGCCGTGCCGGTCGAGATACGCGGGCGATGCGACGAGTGGCCGGCGCACCGCGCACAAGCGGCGCGAACGCAGCGACGAATCGGCCAGTTCGGCGATGCGGATCGCGACGTCGAAGCCGCCGGACACGATGTCGACGATGTGGTCGGTCAGCACGAGGTCGATGTCGACGCGCGGATAGCGCTCGAGAAACGCGGGCAGCACCGGCGACAAATGGTGCAGCCCGAACGACATCGGCGCATTCACGCGCACGAGGCCATGCGGTTCGAGTGCCTGCGCGGACGCTTCGTTTTCGATCAGCTCCGCATCGGCGAGCAGGCGGATCGCACGGTCGCGCAGCAGTTCGCCGGTCGGCGTGAGCGACAGCTTGCGCGACGTGCGGTACAGCAGCATCGCGCCGAGGCGCTTTTCGAGGCGCGCGACCGCTTTCGACACGGTGGGTTGCGATACGCCGAGCAGGTCGGCGGCTTTAGCGAACGAACCCGTCTCGGCGACGCGCGCAAAGATGGCCCAGGCTTCGAGATCAGGAAGGTGTTGCATGGTCGGAAGGGATGGCAGGCAAGCGAAACGGATGCGATGCGCCGCGCGCGCGGCCTCGCGATGCGGGTGATTCTAATCCGGCCGGGAGAAAACGTTATGGAATCATATTTACTTTCATTGGGCGCCGGCATGCTGATCGGCGTCGTGTACAGCGTGATCGGGGTGCGCTCGCCGGCGCCGCCGCTGGTCGCGCTGGTGGGCCTCGCCGGCATGCTGGTCGGCGTGCAGGCCACCGCGCCGGTTCATCACTGGCTCGGCTTCTGACCGCATCGAGGACATTTCATGAGCGCAACCGATACCCAACCCGATCTCATCCTTCACAACGGGCGCATCACGACGCTCGATCGTGCGAACCCGGTCGCGACCGCCGTCGCGATCAAGGACGGCCGCTTCGTCGCGGTGGGCGGCAACGCGGAGATCGTGCCGCTCGCGGGCCGCGCGACGAAGACGATCGATCTCGGCGGCCGCGGCGTGCTGCCGGGCTTGATCGACAACCACTGCCACGTGATTCGCGGCGGCCTGAACTACAACATGGAACTGCGCTGGGACGGCGTGCCGTCGCTCGCGGTCGCGATGGAGATGCTCAAGCGTCAGGTCGCCGTG
>NZ_LOVM01000092.1:0-2956 GCF_001523445.1 Burkholderia sp. ABCPW 11
AGACAGACTTGTTATAGGATCAAGCCTTACGGGCAATTAGTATCGGTTAGCTGAACGCATTACTGCGCTTACACACCCGACCTATCAACGTCCTGGTCTCGAACGACCCTTCAAGGAGGTCTAGCCTCCAGGGATATCTCATCTTAAGGCGAGTTTCCCGCTTAGATGCTTTCAGCGGTTATCTCTTCCGAACATAGCTACCCGGCGATGCCACTGGCGTGACAACCGGTACACCAGAGGTTCGTCCACTCCGGTCCTCTCGTACTAGGAGCAGCCCCCTTCAAATATCCAACGCCCACGGCAGATAGGGACCAAACTGTCTCACGACGTTTTAAACCCAGCTCACGTACCTCTTTAAATGGCGAACAGCCATACCCTTGGGACCGGCTACAGCCCCAGGATGAGATGAGCCGACATCGAGGTGCCAAACACCGCCGTCGATATGAACTCTTGGGCGGTATCAGCCTGTTATCCCCAGAGTACCTTTTATCCGTTGAGCGATGGCCCTTCCATACAGAACCACCGGATCACTATGACCTGCTTTCGCACCTGCTCGACTTGTCGGTCTCGCAGTTAAGCACGCTTATGCCATTGCACTATCAGCACGATTTCCGACCGTACCTAGCGTACCTTCGTACTCCTCCGTTACGCTTTGGGAGGAGACCGCCCCAGTCAAACTGCCTACCATGCACTGTCCCCGACCCGGATCACGGGCCAAGGTTAGAACCTCAAACAAACCAGGGTGGTATTTCAAGGACGGCTCCACCGAAACTAGCGTTCCGGCTTCATAGCCTCCCACCTATCCTACACAGATCGGTTCAAAGTCCAATGCAAAGCTACAGTAAAGGTTCATGGGGTCTTTCCGTCTAGCCGCGGGTAGATTGCATCATCACAAACACTTCAACTTCGCTGAGTCTCGGGAGGAGACAGTGTGGCCATCGTTACGCCATTCGTGCAGGTCGGAACTTACCCGACAAGGAATTTCGCTACCTTAGGACCGTTATAGTTACGGCCGCCGTTTACCGGGACTTCAATCAAGAGCTTGCACCCCATCATTTAATCTTCCGGCACCGGGCAGGCGTCACACCCTATACGTCCACTTTCGTGTTTGCAGAGTGCTGTGTTTTTATTAAACAGTCGCAGCCACCAGTTTATTGCAACCCCTTCACCCTCCTGGCGCAGGCCAGTCAAGCTACAAGGGCGTACCTTATCCCGAAGTTACGGTACCAATTTGCCGAGTTCCTTCTCCCGAGTTCTCTCAAGCGCCTTAGAATACTCATCTCGCCCACCTGTGTCGGTTTGCGGTACGGTCATCGTTAGACTGAAGCTTAGAGGCTTTTCTTGGAACCACTTCCAATTGCTTCGCGACCTAAGTCGCTCGCGCCACACCCTTGAATCCTGCGCCCGGATTTGCCTAAGCGCCTTCTCCAATGCAGCGACCGGGACTTCCAACACCCGGACAACCTTCCGCGATCCGTCCCCCCATCGCATCTAACGACGGTGCAGGAATATTGACCTGCTTCCCATCAGCTACGCATTTCTGCCTCGCCTTAGGGGCCGACTCACCCTACGCCGATGAACGTTGCGTAGGAAACCTTGGGCTTACGGCGAGGGGGCCTTTCACCCCCTTTATCGCTACTCATGTCAGCATTCGCACTTCCGATACCTCCAGCACGCTTTTCAACGCACCTTCGCAGGCTTACGGAACGCTCTCCTACCATGCGAGACTAGCTCGCATCCGCAGCTTCGGTATATAGCTTAGCCCCGTTACATCTTCCGCGCAGGACGACTCGATCAGTGAGCTATTACGCTTTCTTTAAAGGGTGGCTGCTTCTAAGCCAACCTCCTGACTGTTTTAGCCTTCCCACTTCGTTTCCCACTTAGCTATATTTGGGGACCTTAGCTGGCGGTCTGGGTTGTTTCCCTCTTGACACCGGACGTTAGCACCCGATGTCTGTCTCCCGTGATTGCACTCTTCGGTATTCGGAGTTTGCTATGGCGGGGTAATCTGCAATAGACCCCCCAACCATGACAGTGCTCTACCCCCGAAGGTGAGACACGAGGCACTACCTAAATAGTTTTCGGAGAGAACCAGCTATTTCCAGGTTTGTTTAGCCTTTCACCCCTATCCACAGCTCATCCCCTAACTTTTCAACGTTAGTGGGTTCGGACCTCCAGTACGTGTTACCGCACCTTCATCCTGGCCATGGATAGATCACCTGGTTTCGGGTCTACGCCCAGCAACTGAACGCCCTATTCGGACTCGCTTTCGCTACGCCTGCCCTATACGGTTAAGCTTGCTACTGAACGTAAGTCGCTGACCCATTATACAAAAGGTACGCCGTCACCCCTTACGAGGCTCCGACTGTTTGTATGCATGCGGTTTCAGGATCTATTTCACTCCCCTCCCGGGGTTCTTTTCGCCTTTCCCTCACGGTACTGGTTCACTATCGGTCGATCACGAGTATTTAGCCTTGGAGGATGGTCCCCCCATCTTCAGACAGGATTTCACGTGTCCCGCCCTACTTGTCGCACACCTAGTTCTTTCATACTGTTTTCGCCTACAGGGCTATCACCTGCTATGGCCGCACTTTCCAGAGCGTTCGGCTAACAATACAAATAAAGAGTGCAAGGCTCATCCCATTTCGCTCGCCACTACTTTGGGAATCTCGGTTGATTTCTTTTCCTGCGGTTACTTAGATGTTTCAGTTCACCGCGTTCGCTTCGCATGGCCTATGTATTCAGCCATGGATACTCCATAAGGAGTGGGTTTCCCCATTCGGACATCTACGGATCAAAGCTTGTTTGCCAGCTCCCCGTAGCTTTTCGCAGGCTACCGCGTCCTTCATCGCCTGTGATCGCCAAGGCATCCACCACATGCACTTGTTCGCTTGACCCTATAACGAGTCTGTCTCATCTTTCGACGCTACAGTCGCTACAGGTTGAGTTCTCGCGT